>JBHEPB010000234.1:0-5458 GCA_046260515.1 Binatia bacterium | reverse complement strand
TTGCGAGGCACGGCGGCGAGGGCCTTCACCAGCGCGGCGGCGCCGGCTTCGTCCGCCGGATAGCGCTCGAGGGAGAACGCCGCGCCGAGTTCCTTCTCGAAGGCGCCGGCATCGACGTCGCCCGAAGACAGCAGTTCGCGGTGGGTCGGCAGGATCACCATCCCCGGGTCTTCGAAAGCCGCGAGGAACGCGAGCACGTGAGCCGCCGGCTGTTCGTCGTCGCCGGGCGCGTCCGTTTCCGTCGGCGGCTCGGCGCCGCCCGAGACCGCTTCGTACCAGTAGTTGAGGGCCGTCTCGTAGCGATGATGCCCGTCGGCGATGAACAGCGCCTGGTCGGCCACCGCGTCGCGGATGCCGGCGATGCCTTCGGCGCTGCGCACCGCCCACAGGCGGTGACGCACGCCCTGGTGCATCAGGTCCACGTCCGGCGGGCTGTCCCAGCCACCGTCGGGCTGGGGGACGAAGCCGGGCTTCGAGTAAACGCAGAAGATCGGCGACAGGTTGGCCTTGACCCGCTTGGTCAGCTCGAGGCGGTCGCGTTTGTGGTGCGCGAAGGTGTTCTCGTGGCGCAGCACGACGCCGGTGGAGTAGGGCTCCAGGGCCAGGGCGCCGAGCACACCGATGCGGCGACGAGGGCCGCCGGCCTCGAACTCCTGGGTGTAGAGGTAGAAGACCGGAGCCTGGTCCCGCTCCAGGATGCCCTCGGCCTGCCAGGCGCGGTACTGGTCCGCGGCTGCATCGTGGCTTTCCTTGTTGAGGATGAGGCGCGTGCAGTTGAAGGGGCTGGCCTCGTAGAACGCGTCGCGCTCGGAAGGGCTGATCACGTCGTAGGGAGGCGCGACGATCGCATCGAGCGCGCCGACGCGCGCGGGCGAGTAGCGGACCGCTCGAAAGGGACGAAATCTAGCCATGGTGTTCCTCCTGGACGGCGATGTCGGCTGCCGGTCCGTAAACGGGTTCAGAGGGACAGGCGACGGGTCCGCCCTCGCGAAGGCCGCGGGCCGCTTCCTTCCCGTCCGCATCGCGAACGGTGGGCGTCACCGCGCCGCTCACCGCGACTCGGGCCAGGTGCGCACGAGGCCCGGCACGGCGGCCGCCATCTTGCGCTTGCGCTCCTCGAGGCTGCGCGCGAGGGCCGGATCCGACAGGGCGAGGATCTGGGCCGCGAGCAGGGCGGCGTTGCGGGCGCCGGCCGTTCCGATGGCGAGCGTTCCCACCGGAACGCCGGCCGGCATCATCACCGTGGAGAGAAGGGCGTCCATGCCGCGCAGGGAACCGGAATCGAGGGGGACGCCGAGCACGGGAAGCGTGGTGTTGGCGGCGACGGCGCCGGCCAGGTGAGCCGCAAGGCCGGCGGCGACGATGAGGACCTGGATGCCCCGGTCGCGGGCCGTGGCCGTGTAGTCGGCGGTTTTCGCCGGCGAGCGGTGGGCCGAGGTCACGACCACCTCGTGGGCGATGCCGAGTTCTTCGAGAATGCGCGCGGCCTCGTTCATCACGTCGAGGTCGCTGGCGCTGCCCATGAGGATGCCGACTTTCGGACGGCTGCTGCCCTTACGGGCTTTCGCCTTCGCCGCACTCGCAGCGGAGGCCGCGGGTTTCGCTGTCGGTCGCTTCGTACTCTTCGACTTCTTCGTTCCCGTTGCAGCCATGTTTGCTCCTGGTGGGCGCAGGCGGTGTCCGTTGCCCTGGTTGCGAGATCCGCGGTAGAGCGCCGCTATGCCTTGTCTTCTTCGCGTTCGAGAGCCCGCCACGCGATGTCGCGACGGCAGTGCATTCCGTGCCATGAGATGCGGTCCACGGCCGCGTAGGCTTTCGCCGTCGCGTCGGCCACCCGCGGCGCCACGGCGCAAACCCCGAGGACACGCCCGCCGGCCGTGCGCCAGAGGCCGTCGTCGCCGCGGACGGTGCCGGCGTGGAAGACCTGGACGTCGGCCGTCGCCTGCGGGTCGTCGAGGCCCGAGATCACGTCGCCCTTGCGCACCTCTCCCGGGTAACCTTGGGCCGAGAGCACCACGCACACCGAAGTGCCCTCCTCCCATTCGAGACGGTGCGCCGCGAGGCGGCGGTCGATGGTCGCCTCGAAGAGATCCACGAGGCTCGAGCGCAGGCGCATCAGCAGGGCCTGGCACTCGGGGTCGCCGAAGCGGACGTTGTACTCGAGCACCTTGGGGCCGCGCGCCGTCAGCATGATGCCGGCGTAGAGCACACCCCGGTAGTCGATGCCGCGCGCGTTCAGGGTGCGGACCGTGGGCTCGATCACGGTGCGAAGGAGTTCGTCGTGAATCTCCGGGGTCACGCAGGGGGCCGGCGAGTAGGCGCCCATTCCGCCGGTGTTCGGCCCTCGGTCGCCGTCGAAAACAGCCTTGTGGTCCTGGGACGATGCGAGTGCGACGGAAGTCACGCCGTCGGTGATGGCCATGAAGGAGGCCTCTTCGCCGACCAGGAACTCCTCGACCACCACGCAACTCCCGGCGGCGCCGAACTCGCCGCCCTCGAGCATCCCGTCGATGGCGCGATCCGCCTCGGCTGCGTCAGCGCAGATGATCACGCCCTTGCCGGCGGCCAGCCCGTCGGCCTTGACCACCACGGGAAAACCGAGACGACGCGCGAACTCGCGCGCCGGAGCGGCTTCCCGGAACTCGCCGTACTCAGCCGTCGAAACGCCGGCCTCCACGAGGAGGCGCTTGGTGAAAGCCTTGGAAGCTTCGAGTTCGGCGCCGCGGCGGTCGGGGCCGAAGATGCGCAGTCCCTTGGCGCGGAACACATCGACGATTCCCGCGGCCAGCGGACCTTCGGGGCCAACTACCGTGAGGTCGATGCCTTCGGCGACGGCAAAGGCGGCCAGCCCCTCGAGATCGGAAGGATCGATGGCCACGCGCTCGGCCACGTCGGCCATGCCGTCGGAGCCCGGAGCCGCATACACCTTCGGGCTCCGCGGATCGGCCGCGATCTTCCAAGCCAGGGCGTGCTCGCGCCCGCCCCCCCCAACGACGAGGACCTTCATCGCTTCCCTCTCCCGTGGACGTCAGTGGCGGAAATGGCGCACACCCGTCATCACCATCGCCATGCCGTGCTCGTCGGCCGCCGTCACCACCTCGCCGTCGCGCAGGCTGCCGCCGGGCTGGATCACGGCCACCGCACCGGCCGCCGCTACCACGTCGAGTCCGTCGCGGAAGGGGAAGAACGCATCGGAGGCCACCACGCAGCCTTCGAGGACCAGGCCGTGCTCTTTCGCCCTCGCCACCGCCAGTCGCGCCGAGTCCACGCGGCTCATCTGCCCGGCGCCCACGCCGACCACATGGTCCTCGTGGGCCAGCACGATAGTGTTCGACTTGGCGTGCTTGCAGACCTTCCAGGCGAAATCGAGGGCCCTTAGCTCCGCGTCCGTGGGCTGGCGGGAGGTGGCGACCTTGCAGGCCGCCGCGCTGGAGGGCTCGAGGTCGCGGGTCTGCACCAGCAGTCCGCCGAGCACCCGCTTCATGTCGAGGGCGGCCTCGCCTCCCTTCTGGCCCGGGTCCACCTCGAGTAGGCGCACCGACTGCAGCTTCTTCGTGGACGCGAACAGGTCCAGGGCTTCCTTCGTGAACGAGGGCGCGAGGACGATCTCGAGGAACACGTCCTTCATCGCCTCGGCCGCGGCCAAGTCCACTTCGCGGTTGAAGCCGACGATGCCGCCGAAGATGGACACCGGGTCGCAGCGCTTCGCCCTGGTGAAGCAGTCGCGCGCGTCCTCGCCCACGGCCACGCCGCAAGGGTTGGTGTGCTTGATGGCCACGCACACCGGCTCGTCGAACTCCATGACGAGTTGCAGGGCCGCGTCGGCGTCGACGATATTGTTGTAGGACAGTTCCTTGCCCTGCAGCACGCGGGCGGCGGCCACCGAAGGCCCTTCGATGCGGGGCGCCTTGTAGAAGGCCGCGCGCTGGTGCGGGTTCTCGCCGTAGCGCAGTCCCTGCACAAGGAGCCACTGGTGGTGGAGGGTCTCGCCGAATTCGGCTGCCTTGCCGTCGGCGCCCAGGGCGTCGCGGCCGAGCCAGTCGGCGATCATGCCGTCGTAGGCGGCCGTGGCGCGGTAGGCCTTGCGGGCCAGAAGCTTGCGGCGTTCCAGCGTGGTCGTGCCGGTTGCGCGCAGTTCCTCTAGGACGCCCGCGTAGTCGGCAGGATCGGTGACGATGACCACGCTCTCGTGGTTCTTGGCGGCAGAGCGGACCATGGAGGGACCGCCGATGTCGATGTTCTCGATGGCTTCCTCGTAGCTGCAGCCCCGCGCCGTGACCTCGGCGAAGGGGTAGAGGTTGACGCACACGAGGTCGATGGTCTCGATGCCCTGCTCCGCCATCTGGCGGACGTGGGAGGGATCGGGACGGCGGCCGAGGATGCCGCCGTGCACCTTGGGGTGCAGGGTCTTCACGCGGCCGTCGAGGATCTCGGGAGAGCCCGTGTGTTCGCTCACGTCCACCACCGTGAGGCCGGCTTCGCGCAGGGCTTTCGCCGTTCCGCCGGTGGAGAGAATCTTGACGCCGAGACCCGCCAGCCCCCTGGCGAACTCGACGAGGCCCGTCTTGTCGCTGACGCTGAGGAGTGCTGTTTTCACTGCTGGCTTGGTGTCGCTCATGGATCCCTTTTCAACGCTGCGCGGGTGTCACTGGCGGGCTCGCGGCGGGTCCGGCTCGCGGCGCACCCGGGCTCCCACTCTTGCGAGGAGTTCGTAGGCAATGGTGTCGGCCTGGCGCGCCACGTCTTCCACTCCGGGATCCTCGCCCCAGAGCGTCACTTCGTCGCCGAGGGCAACGCCCGCGGCGCCGGTCACGTCGAACATCGCATGGTCCATGCAGATGCGGCCGACCAGGGGAACGCGCACGCCGCGCACGATCGCCGCGGCCACGTTGCCGAGGCAGCGAGGATAGCCGTCCGCGTAGCCGCAGCGCACGGTGGCCACGCGACTCGGTCTTTGCATGCGGAAGGTGTGGCCGTAACCGATGCCCTCGCCGGCCTCGACGTCGGCCACGCGGACCACGCGCGCGGCCAGTCGCATCACCGGCTTCAGGTCGGCGCGGCCGTGCAGGGACGGATCGGGAGCCACGCCGTAGAGCATGATGCCCGGCCTCACCATGTCGAGGTGGGCCTGGGGCCGCGACAGGATGGCCGCGCTGTTGGCGAGATGCCTCTGGAAGCGGAAGCCCGCGTCGGCAAGAGCGGCCTCGGCGCCGAGCATCGTCTCGAGCTGCCCGGCGGTCACTTCGCCCGTCACCGATTCGGCCTGCGCGAAATGCGAACAGATCGCGACCACGCGAACGCCGGCAACCGACGACGCCGCCCGCACGAAGTCGACGACGTGGCCGGGCGCGACGCCGAGGCGATGCATGCCGGTGTCGATCTTGACGTGGACGGCGACCTCGGTGCCGGAGGCCGCGGCGCATGCGCCGAGGGCCTTCACCACGTCGATCTCCTGGGT
>JBHEPB010000230.1:0-3890 GCA_046260515.1 Binatia bacterium | reverse complement strand
CTTCAGGAGAGCGTGTCGAGCCAGTCCGGCGCCGGCAGCCCCTTCGAGCGCAGGAACTCGGCGTTGAACATCTTGCTCTGGTAGCGCTGCCCGCCGTCGCAAAGGATGGTGACGATGGTGTGGCCGGGGCCGAGTTCGCCGGCCAGGCGGATGGCGCCGGCCACGTTGATACCGGTGGAGCCGCCCACGCACAGGCCCTCGTCGCGCAGCAGGGAGAAGGCCACCTGGAGCATCTCCTCGTCGGGGATCTGGAAAGCCAGGTCCACCGGCGCGCCTTCGATGTTGCGGGTAACGCGCCCCTGGCCGATGCCCTCGGTGATCGACGATCCGCTGGACTCGAGCACCCCGCGCGTGAAGTACGCGAACATCGCCGCGCCCATGGGATCCGCGAGCGCGATCTTTACCTCCGGCTTCTTCTCCTTGAGGAAGGCGGCCACGCCGGCCAGGGTTCCGCCGGTGCCGATGGCGGAAACGAAACCGTCGATCCGGCCGTCGGTCTGTTCCCAGATCTCCGGACCGGTCTGGCGGTGGTGGCCCTCGCGGTTGGCCGTGTTGTCGAACTGCTGGGCCCACACGGCGCCGTGGGGCTCGCTGGCGGCCAGCTCGGCGGCCAGGCGTTCGGAGACGTGGACGTAGTTGCCCGGGTCGCGATAGGGCGCGGCCTTCACCAGGCGAAGGTCGGCCCCGAACAGGCGCAGGGTCTGCTTTTTTTCCTCGCTCTGGGTCTCCGGCATCACGATCACGGCGCGGTAGCCGCGGGCCGCAGCCACCAGGGCCAGGCCGATGCCGGTGTTGCCGGCGGTGCCTTCCACGATGACCCCGCCGGGCTCGATCAGGCCCCGCTTCTCGAAGTCGTCCACCAGGAACCAGGCCGTGCGGTCCTTGATGGAACCGCCAGGGTTGAGGAACTCGGCCTTGCCGAGGATCTCGCAGCCGGTGGCCTCCGACGGCCCGCGCAGGCGGAGCAGGGGGGTGTTGCCGATGGCGCCGACGAATCCTTCACGAACTTTCATCCTGGGAACCCCGCAGCGAAGAGCGTTGGCCGCCGGGACCCGTCCTGGGCGGCCCCGTGCGGCGGGGGCGACCCTAACGGCGGCGTCGCTCCCGTACAACGCAGCCGTCGTGCGTGGAAGCCCCGGCCTTCCCCTGTTAGAAGGCAGGCCATGAAAACAACCCTCGCCCTTGCCATCGCGCTGTCGATCGCGACCGGGCCGGTCCTGGCCGGTTCCTCCATCGCGTTCGCCACCGATGCGCCCGCTCCCGCTGCGAGCCAGTCCGTGCAGAAGTACGTGCTGGCCGTCGCGGGCATGACTTGAGCAGGTGGCTGTGCCGCACGAGTTCGTGCGGCTCTGTCCAAGATGGAAGGTGTCGCTTCGGTGGAAGTGGACTTCGAAGCCAAGACGGCTGCCGTGACCATGCAGCCCGGCAAGAGCCTGACTCGCGAAGATTGCGACAAGGCCTTCTCGGGAACCAAGTACACGGTGAGCACGTTCGAAGCAGCGCCCGCGACCTGACCGGCGCGGGTCACGCGGTCAGCGTCTCGGAGGCGAAAGCCTCGCGGTGAGATCGGAGGCGAAAGCCTCAGCGTGAGATGGGCGCGTCGCCGGCCTGGCCGGCGGCCGACACTTCCAGGGGAAGCTCGCAGCTGCAGATCGCGCTGAAGGGCTCAAGGGAACTGCCGAACGTCACGCAAGGGGACTCGGGAACGTAGCGGTGGCGCTGGAGCGCCGCCTCCTGCTTCTCGGCCTCGTGGGTCTCCCTCTCGAAGTGGCGGGCCAGCGAGAATTCAGCGCTCGGCAGCGCGATCACGTGGTAGTGCTGGAGGCCGTTGTGGGAGCCTTCCTTGTAGTAGGCCAGCTCGCCATCGCGGGCGAGCTGGTCGAAAAGAAACTCGATGCGTTGCTGGCGCTCCTCGCTCATCCGCGAACGCGCAATATCAAAAGCCAGTCCAAGCACGTGCGTGGGCGGAACACCGTCGCGCGTGCGGTCGGCGTTCGGGTTCACGTCCGTCAGCGCGATCTGGTAATCCCAGGTGCGAAGCAGGCTGGTGATCTCCAGGGGCTCGTAGGACTCGCCCTCCATCAGCCTCAGGCGCGAAGCGATGCGGTAGAGCAGGCCGGCCGCCGGCTTGGTGAGACGGCAGAGCAGCATCTGGCGGTAGGTATCGTCCACGAGTTCGCCGATGCGGGAGGCACCCTCGAGTCTCAGGCGAATGCCGCGGCCGTCGGGATCCGACGGCACATCCACGAGGCGACCGTATTGGTAGGCCCTCTCCGCGTCCTGCCAGTCCTGGATCCACATCCTCTCGACGAGCTCGTCGGGAAACTCGCGCAGCAGAAGATGGCGAAGGGCGGGGCCGGAGACGGGACCGTCCTCTCCTTCGAACTCTTCTTCGGCTCCGGGTTCGAACTCCGGGCCCACCTCGATGATCTTGGGACCGGACAGCGCCGCGATCACTTCGGGGGCCGTGGCAGCCTCGGCGCTCGGCGACGCAAGCGCGGCGGACGGCTCGGCAACGACCCCCATCGGGGCAGGCTCCGCGGCGTACGACACGCTGGCCACCGCAAGGGCAGCTGACAGGATCAGAATGGAGAGGGGCACCGCCACGGAGTCTAGCTGGTCCTGACGATTTGTCAGCGCCTTATGCCCCCAAAAGTGTAGGGAGGGGGGATTCAGCCCGCCCTGCGATGCCAGACCCTTAGGCCCTGACCGGCGAAGACCGGGTCGGTGGCCTCTACGTACTCGCTCCCGAGATAGACCGCCGACCCCGGCGGCGGGTCGCCGAAGTGGACGATGATCCCCGGCATCCGGCCGTCCTTCCGGGGCAGGTAACGATCCACGACCATCACGCTGCGCACGTCGTCCCAGAACAGCCCGTAGGGCACGTGGTTGTCGAGGTGGACGAGGGCCAGCAGATGAACGGCGTCGTAGGCCCAGATGCTGCCCAGCTTCTCCCCGTCCTCCTTCAAGCGTTCGGCCAGGGCCCGCTGGTCCGCGAGGTCGTAGGGTCCGGTGACGCGAGCGGCGTCGTCGCCGCGCATCTGGAGGCCGAGGACCAGCGCCAGCGTCGCCGGAACAGCGGCGGCCGTCGCGCGGATCCCCGAGCTGCTTCCCGTCCATAAAGCAGCGAGGCGCGAAGTGGCCCTCGCGCCCGCAACCGCCAGAAGTCCGCAGGCCACCGCGAAGTAAGGATCGGGAAAGAAAAGGTCCGGAATGCCCTGGTGGTCGTAGAGCGTGAACGCCGTCGCGCCGACCGCCGCAAGCGTGAAGCTCCAGCCGCCCGGCGCCGCGCCCAGCGCGGCCAGCGAGAGCCGGGGCGCCGCGACCATCCTTCCCGCGGCGGCGAGCGCGAACACCGCGGACATCATCGGAACCGCGCGCAGCGGCCTCGCTCCTCCCCTGCCTTCCGTCAGCACGAAGAGCAGCGAGGGCCATAGGCGACGCGGATGGTGCAGGCTGCCGAGCGTCATCGCGTAAGCCTGGTGGATCTGCTCGCCGAGCGCGCCGTGGGCGGCGAAATACAGCTCGTAGGCTGCTAACGGCGCAGCGGCCGATACCGCGACCACCAGGGCCGCACGAAGGCCGCCGCCGCGCGAAACCAGCGCCTCGAACGCGACGGCCGCCACCACGAGGAGGGCCGGCTGCCAGCACAGGAAGGCCGCGCCCGCCGCCATTCCGGCCAACGCCAGGCGCAGGTTGCTCCGCCTGCCGGCCATCGCCGTGTGGGCCAGCAGCAGGAAGGCCACCATGAAGATCTTCACGTTGTTGCCGGCTGCCGCGTGCTCGGCGAAGCCGCGGACGGCCAGCAGCGCCAGCGCCGCCACGTGGCCCGCCGCGGCGCTGCCCGCCAGCAGGGCCGCCAGCTGGGCCACCAGGGCCACCGCCGCCGC
>JBHEPB010000313.1:0-5292 GCA_046260515.1 Binatia bacterium | reverse complement strand
CTACAAGACACGCCGATCACGACGGCGCTTCGGGCATGCGGGTGCCTTGGGGCGTCGAGGACGAGATGCGACGACGACCTCCCCTCAACACCCACGAGCTTGCGGTCATCGCGCTGGATTTCCGGCGGGCGATCGAGAAGGCCCGACTCAAGCGCCACGCCAAGGTGATGGGTCGCTTTCCCCTCGGCTGCTGCAAGCACGCCTCCCAGCTCCTGGCCCGCTACCTCGTCACCGAACTCCACGTGCCCTTGGTCTCTTTCGTCCACGGTGAACGGGGCGGCAGCAGCAAGAGCGACCCCTGGCAGTCCCACGTGTGGCTCAGCGTCAACGAACACACCCTGGACATCACGGCCGACCAGTACGAGGAGATCGACTCGCCGGTCGTCGTCAGCGTCGGCAGCGGCTGGCACTCCACCTGGCAGCGCCAGCGCCGCCTCACCTACGGTGAAATGATGACCTTCGATTTCTGGTACGGGCTGCGCTTTCGCCGCATGTACAGTTCGATCCTGCGCGCCATGAACCACCAGCCCGCCCTGCGCGTGCAGTTCCCGCTGCGCAACGCCGGGCCGCCGGCCGAACTGGCCTGAAGGAGAAGCGGCATGGGCTTCACCATCCTCGACGACGGACGCGCGACGGAAGTGGACGCCCGCACGGGCGGCGGCCGCGTTCTGCTTTCTGCCGCCGATCTCGAGCGCTCCCTCGGCTGGAGCCTCAAGCCTCAGGGTCTTTGCCGCGACGAGGTCTGCATGCCGGTGCCGCCGCAGTCTGCGATGGTTCGCGACGGACACGTGGACCTTGCGCTGTTCGCCGAACACCTCGGCCGTCCCTTGGCCTGCGACGTGGAGGCCGGCGCGGCTTGCCTCGGCGAGTCGGCGCGCGAACGGTCCGCGCTCATGCGCGGCGGCCTGGCCCCCGATTTCACGCTTCCCGATCTCGGCGGACGCACCCACAGCCTGGGCGACTACCGCGGCCGCAAGGCCCTGCTCATCGCCTGGGCCTCCTGGTGAGGGTGCCGCGAAGAGCTGTCGGTCTGGCAGCAACTCCAGCAGGAACTCGGTGACCAGGGACTCACGGTCCTCACCGTAGCCCTCGACCAGTCGGCCGAAGACGCGCGCCCCTACATCGAGAGGGCGGCGCCCACGCATCCGGCCCTGCTCGACAGCGAACACGTCGTGGCCCACCGCTACGGCATCATCAACATTTCGACCGTCGTGTGGATCGACGAGGAAGGGCGCATCGCGCGCCCGCCCGCCATCGAGTACGGCAGCAACATGTTCCAGGACTTCCACGGCAAGGACTGCGAGCCGCACCTGGAGGCGGTGCGCCGCTGGGTGCGCGAAGGGGTCCTGCCGATGGCCGCCGAAGAGGTCGCGGCGAAGCAGCCGGTTCCCACCCAGGACGAGCAACTCGCGCGAGCCGAGTTCGCGCTGGCGTGGTTCCTCACGCAAAGGGGCGACCGCGAAGCGGCCGAGAAGCACTACCTGCGCGCCGGCGAACTGTCGCCCTACGACTGGACGATACGGCGGGGATCGATGCCCATCCGCGGCCTCGACCCCATGGGCTCCGACTTTTTCGAACTCTTCCGCGAGTGGATGGAAGCCGGCCGCCCCGACTACGAAAGCATCGCCCGCTCGCGATCCTGACGATTTCCACGCCGTTCGACTCGGTTTCCCGCTTGGCCTACCCCTGAAGGCAAGGGCGTGTGGGCGCGCCCGCGGCCCCTGTCCGGGCCACAAGGAGCAGGCCAGTGAGCGATTCCATCCGGCTCGATGAACTCAAGGTCGACGAGGCCAATCTGTACCGCGAGGAAGTGTTCTCGGACCTGCGCGTCGCCACGATCCGCCGCCTGACGCCGGTTCGCGCCGACGGGTCCACGGACGAGAGCAGGCCGACGCTGTTCTCGGCCGAGACGCAGATCCTGACGCCCCAGGGCATGGTTCCCGTCCACGCTCCGGTGGAGGCGGCCACCCTGGCCGAGGCCATCGAGAAATTCCCGGCCGCCGTCCAGGCCGGCCTGGACCGCATGATCGAGGAAGCGCGCGAGATGCGCCGCCAGTCGGCCAGCCGCATCGTCACTCCCCAGGAAGTCGGGGGAGGCAAGATCATTTACTGAGAGTCGCCGCCTGAGGGCGGCGACGCGGCCCTTCCGAAGTATTCGGCCGACCTATTCCGTCCCGTGTCCGCAGTTGGCGTGGACATCGCCCGAGGCGTCCACGCGGGCAACGGCCTGGCTGGCGCGCTGCGCCGGAAACGTTGCCATCACGCCGCCGCCCTCCACCGGGTGAACCTGGGGCGGCGAGCCGGCGGGCATCGCAACGCTGGCCGCGGGCGCCGCTTCGGCAGCCGATTCCGCCGCTTGTTCCGCAGAAGGCTCCGCGAGTTGCCCGGTGGCCGGATCGATCACGGCCCTCTGGGCTCCGCCCGCGGCGCCCGGCCCGGCCTTGGCTCCTTCCTTGCAATCGCAGGGTTTGGCTCCGTCCGCGGCGGCCCCACAGGCGCAGGGCTTGCCCTCGCCTTCGGCCGGGGAGCAGGCGCAGGCCTTCTTGTCGCCTTCGCACTTGTCGCAGCCCGCGCACCCGGCGCAGGCCTTCTGGTCGCCCTCGACTCCCGCGCAGGCGCAGGCCTTCTTGTCGCCTTCGCCCTCCGACCCCTCGTGCTTGGAGGGGCAAGCCGCCCCGCAGGCGCAGGGCTTGTCCTTGTCGCCGCAGGCCATGGCAGGGGACGGGGCCGCCGCGACCGCCGCCAGGGCGAAGAGGACGGCGCTGCTGACCACGGACAGGATGGAGAAGCTGGACAGGTTGTTTCGGATTGGACGCATTCGGGAACCTCCGGTTCGTTCACCGCGGGCAAATGTGATCGCCATGTTAGGGCCGTTCGCCGGCGGGTTCCACTCGTGGCCGAAAGCCTCGGAAAACCGGCAGTCGTTTGCCGGTCCTAACCGAAAACTCACGCAAAAGGCGTCGGTTAAACCTTTGCAACCGGCCCTTCGTGTGCGACAAGACTTTCATCATGCCAAGAGAGAACATCCTCGTCGTTGAAGACGAAGACGACATCGCCGAACTGATTCGTTACAACCTGCAAAAAGAGAACTACGCCGTCACCGTCGCGAGCAGCGGCGAGAAAGGCGTCGAGGCCGCGAAACACAGCAAGCCGGACCTCGTCCTCCTCGACCTCATGCTGCCCGGGATGAGCGGGCTCGAGGTCTGCCGCAGCCTCAAGGCGGATCGTACCACCTCCGACATCCCCATCGTCATGGTCACCGCGCGCGGTGAGGAGAGCGATATCGTCACCGGTCTCGAGCTCGGTGCCGAGGACTACGTGACCAAACCCTTCGGCATCAAGGTGCTGCTGGCCCGCGTTCGCGCCGTGCTGAGGCGCAGCGAAGCGAAGGTCCCCGGCGAGGACGAGCCCCTGCGTCTCCACGACGTCGAGATCCATCCCGGACGCCACGAAGTGCGGGCCGGCGGCGAAGAAGTGACGCTCACCAACACCGAATTCCGCATCCTGCACTTCCTGGCGAGGAGGCCCGGCTGGGTCTTCACCCGCTACCAGATCGTCGATGGCATCCGCGGCGAGAACTACCCGGTGACCGAAAGAGCGGTGGACGTGCAGATCGTGGCCCTGCGCCGCAAGCTCGGCGGATTCGGCGGCCTCATCGAGACCGTGCGCGGCGTCGGCTACCGATTCAAGGAGTGACCGTGGCTCCGTCGCGGCTGCTCTGGCAGATCGCCCTGCCGCTGGCCCTGCTGCTCGCCGCCGGTCTCTCGGCCGTGTCGTGGCAGGCCGGTCGGCTGATGTCGAGCTCCCACCGAACGCAGATCGCCGTTCAGCTGGCCTCCAGTTCCGCCCTCATCGAGGAGGCCGTCGCTCCGCTGTTCACCGAAGCGGACCGGTCGGTGATCGATCCCCTGGCCCAGCGACTCGGCAAGCGCTCCGGGCTGCGCGTCACGGTGATCGCTCCCGACGGCGCCGTGCTCGGCGAGTCGGAAGGCGACGCGACGGTGATGGACAATCACTCCACTCGGCCCGAAGTCGTGGCCGCCCTGGCCGGCGGCACCGGCGTGGCGGTGAGGCGCAGCGACACGGTATCGGCCGAGATGATGTTCTCGGCACGGGCCGTTCACCGAGACGGCAAGCTGGTCGGCGTGGTGCGCGCCGGCATCCCGCTGGCCGCCGTCGAGGCCGCGAGCCGCGACCTTGCGCGGCGCAGCGCTGCGGCGGCGATCGTGGTCGCGCTGCTGACCATGTCCTGCGGGTTGTGGCTGGCGCGCCGCGTGACCCGGCCCCTGGAGGATCTCGAGCGTCTCGCCGACGGTTACGCGAGCGGCGACCTGCGCAGTCCTGCCGTCGTGGGCGGCTCGGTGCTCGAAGTGCAGAAGGTGGCCGCCGCCATGCAAAAGATGGCTGTGGAACTCGAATCGCGGATCGCCGCCCTCGTCGCGGAGAAAAACGAACAGGAAGCCGTGCTGTCGAGCATGGTCGAAGGCGTCCTCGCCATCGATGCGCGCGAATGCGTGATGGCGCTCAACGCCGCCGCCGCGCGGCTGCTCGACGTGGACGCGCGCCAGGCCATCGGGCGCACTATCCACGAGGTGGCGCGCAACGCTTCGCTGCAGCGCTTCGTGGCCGAGGCGCTGCAGGCCGACGCCGCCCTCGAACGCGACGTGGCCCTGCACGGCGACGAGTCCCGCTTCATCCAGGCCCACGGCGCGCCGGTGAAGGACGCCGAGGGCCGGCGCATCGGCGCCGTCGTCGTGCTCAACGACGTGACCAGGCTGCGGCGCCTGGAGACGGTGCGCCGCGACTTCGTTGCCAACGTTTCCCATGAACTGAAGACCCCGGTCACCTCCATCAAGGGCTTCCTCGAAACCCTGCTGGGCGGCGCCGTGAACGACCCGGCCAACGCCCGGCGTTTCCTGGAGATAGCATCCCGCCAGGCCGACCGCCTCGGGGCCATCATCGAGGACCTGCTGCTGCTGTCGCGCATCGACCAGGAAGGCGAGCACCACAAGATCGAGAAGCATCCCGTCGCTCTGGACACCGTGGTGGCCGGCGCCGTCGAGGTCTGCCGCCCCAAGGCCGACCAGAAGGGCGTGAGCCTGGACGTCCGCTGCGAAGGGAACCTCAAGGCGAGGCTCAACGGGGCGATGGTGGAACAGGCCCTGGTCAACCTCGTGGACAACGCCATCAAGTACTCGGAGGCCGGCTCGGCGGTGGAGATCTCGGCGGTTCGCGACGGCGAGGACTTCGAATTGAGGGTGGCCGACCACGGCCCGGGCATCGAGGCCGAAC
>JBHEPB010000294.1:0-6171 GCA_046260515.1 Binatia bacterium | reverse complement strand
ACGGCGTTGCAGAGGATCTCGTCGGTCTCGAGGACACCGGCGGCGCTGCGACCGAGGCGCACCCTGGCGGTGGAGGACGAAGCGCTTTCGTTGCCTTGGTTGCGGATGCGGACCGTGACGGACACCGCCTGGCCGGCCTTGGCCGAGGAGGGAAGCGCGGTCACGTTTTCGACGACGAGGTCGGGACCCGGCACCGGCGTCACGGTGAACTCGGCCGCCAGTTCGTCGTTGTCGAAGTTGACCTGGGCGGCGACGCCGGTGGCGTCGGCCGTGGCCCAGACGTGGTGGAGGCCGAGGGGACGGTCGAGGAGAACGGGCTTGCAGCTCACCTGCACGCTGGCTCCCGGCGACAGCGCGACGACGGACACCTCGTTGCAGAGCACCGTGTCACCCTCCACCGTGTCGTCGGCGTCCTGGTTGATGGTGAAGCGCGCCTTGGTGGCCGGCGAGGCGAGGTCGCCTTCGTTGCCGATCCTGGCGCTGATCGTGAGGGTGTCGCCGTTGGCGCCGCTCACGGGATTGACGGTGATGGTCCTTACCGACAGGTCAGGAGTCGGCGGCGGATCGATCACGAACTCGACCTTGCCCCTGTCGTTGGTGCGGTCGGACTGTCCGGCCGTGTCCGAGGTGTCGGCAATCGCCCAGATGTAGTTGGGACCGGAGGGACGGTCCTCCAGCGTGGTCTTGCACTTGACCTCGGTAGTCTGGCCGACCGGGATCGACTTCGTTTCCACCGGCGGGCAGAGCTGGAAGTCGCCGCCTCCCACCGTGTTCGGGTCCTCGTTGATGCGAAAGCGCGTGATGGAGGCGAAGGCGGTGGCGTTGCCCTGGTTGCGGATCGTCGCCGTGATCGTGATCGGGTCGCCGTTGCCGCCGGCCGTCGGATTGGCGACGACGCTCTCGACGATGAGGTCGCTGGCCACCGACGAGACCTCCAGCGGAGCGCTGGCGCGGTCGTTGGTCCGGTCGGCCTGGCCGGCCGTGTTGTTCACGTCGGCGATCACCCAGACGTAGTTGGTTCCCGGCGGTCGTCCGCTGATGGTCGGCGTGCAGGAAACGGCTGCACTCGCACCGGGCGGGATGTTGGGCGTGGTGATGTTGCAGATCTGCAAATCGGTGGACTCGACGGTGGACGCGTCCTGGTTGATGCGCAGACGCGTGACGGAGGACGCCGCAATGGCCGTACCCTGGTTGCGCAGCGTGATGGTCATGATCACCGGGTCGCCGTTCCTGGCCGAGGCCGGGTCGAGGACGATATTCTGGACGACGAGGTCGGAGGCCTGGTCGTTGACCGTGAAGAGGTCGCTCAGGCGGTCGTTGGTGCGATCGTCCTGGCCGGCCGAGTTGTTCACGTCGGCGATGGCCCAGATGTAGTTGGCGCCGGGGGGACGGCCCGACAGGACGGGCGTGCAGGCGACGTCGGCGAAACCGCCGGCAAGGATCGCGGGAGTCTGGAGGTTGCAGATCTGGGGGTCAGTGGAAACGACGGCGCCGGGGTCCTGGTTGATGCGGACCCGGGTCACCGTCTCGTCGGCGGCTTCGTCGCCCTGGTTGCGGATGCGGATGCTGATCGCGACGGCCGTGCCGTTGGGGCCGGCGTCGGGGTTGGCCTGGAGGCTGTCCACGAAGAGGTCGGGGGCGGCAGCGGCCGGCGATGCGGCGCAGGCGAGCGTGAGGGCGACCACCGCGGCGGCGGCTCCAAGGCGCGACCAGGCCCGCGGTCTGGAGGCTCGCGGGGCGTGGCAGCCCCTGCCGCCGGGGATGGGGCAGACGGGAGTTCGCGGAGTCATGTCGGCATCAGGGAAAAGCATGGCGGGGAGACCGGGCAACGTTGCAGTCTGCCAGACACCGGGGGGGTGGGGTAGTCGCTTTTCGCGATCGGCGGGGGCTGTCACGGAGACGAGGAGACGAGCGCGGCCTGTCGCCGGCACCGGCGCGCCCGCTCCAGAGAGAGCGTCTTCGTCCCGATCCCAAAGGGGGCTGCGTTCCCGGGTATACCGCGCTGCGGCGCGTTGTCACAGCCCCAGTAACCCGCAATAAGGGGGCCTTCCACAGGTGCGGGTCCCGCGCAGCGCTGCGCGGCGGACCGGCATCGCAGGACCCCAGGTGCAAGACCGATCCCGACTGTCTCCGCTGGAGCGCTTCCTCAGCACCTTCACGGACATCCATCCGGGCGAGGGCAAGACGGGGCTGGTCCTGTTTGCCAACGTCTTCCTGATCCTCTGCGCCTATTATTTCATCAAGCCCCTGCGCGACAGCTGGATCGCCGTTTCCACCATCGAGGGCCTCTCGACGATGGAGATCAAGGCTTACTCCAGCTTCGCCCAAAGCATCCTGCTGGCGGGCGTGGCCTCCGTGTTCGCGCACATGTCGTCGCGGATGCCGAGGCGCAAGCTGCTCACCGGCAGTTCGCTCTTCTGCATGACGAACCTGGTGGCCTTCTGGACCCTGCAGCCGGGACTGTTCTTCGAGAACCTGCCCTTCGCGGGCGTCTTCTTCTACCTGTGGGTGGGCATGTTCGGCGTCTTCATCGTGGCCCAGTTCTGGACCCTCGCGGCCGACCTCTACGCCGGGGAACGCGGCACCCGCCTGCTTCCGCTCATCGCCATCGGAGCCACGGCGGGGGCGGCCTCCGGCTCCTACCTGACGAGCTTCCTGGTCGAAAGCGGCCTGTTCGACAGCTCGAGCCTGCTGCTCTTCGCCAATGTTCCCCTCGGCCTGTCCATTTTCCTGACCCGCAAGGCCGACGAGCGCGGACCTCTCGGCGCGGGTTCCGCCCTGGCGGCGGCCTCGGAGCCTTCCGCAACCGCCAAGGGGGACGGCGCGTCGAAGAAGGCCAAGAGCGGCGCCATCTTCTACATCCTGCGCAACCGCTACCTGCTGAGCGTGGCCCTCGTCGTGATGATCGCGAACTGGGTCAACACCAACGGCGAGAACCTGCTCTTCCGCGTGCTCCAGGATTCGCTCCTGGCCGAGGCGGCGGCGCAGGGCATCACGGGGGACGTGCCCGTCAAGGACTTCCTCGGCGAGCAGACGGCGGTCTTCTACGGCAACCTCTTCTTCTGGGTGAACGTGATCGCGCTCTTCGCCCAGTCCTTCCTGGCCTCGCGCCTGCTGCGCTACGGCGGGTTCGGCGCCATCATGCTGCTGCTGCCCGGCATCGCCCTGGTGTCCTACTCGACGATGGCCGTGCTGCCCGTGCTGGCCGTGGTCCGTCTCTTCAAGATCGCGGAGAACGCCACCGACTACTCCATCAACAACACCGCCCGCCAGGTGCTGTGGCTGCCGACCAGCTCGGAGATGAAGTACAGGGCCAAGCCGGCCGTCGATTCGCTCTTCGTCCGTCTCGGGGACGGATTCGCCGCCCTGACGGTGCTCGTCGGGGTGCAGTTCCTCGAACTGTCCACGCGGGCCTTCTTCCTCGTCAACGTGGCGCTGGTGCTGGGCTGGCTGCTGCTGTCGTGGGGCATCGTCCGCACCTACGCCGAGATGGTCGCCGCGTCGAAAGAGCGGGGCGCCGCCTGAGGCGGATGCGCGCCGCGTTGCAGCGCTTGCGGCGCCTGCTGGCCGTGGAACCCGGCGAAGGCACCATCGTCGCCTGGTCGGCCGCGGCCCTCTTCCTGGTCGAGTCGGCCTCGGTGGCGGTCTCGAACGTCTCGGACACCCTCTTCCTCAAGCGCGTCGGGGCCGAGTATCTCCCCATCATTTTCCTGGCCAACTCCCTGCTTCTCACGGCCACGACCTTCGCCGTGGGCCGCCTGGCACTGCGCTTCGACCAGCGTCGCCTGATCACCAACACCTTTGCCGGACTCGCCCTGCTGCTGGCGCTCCTGTGGATCCTGCTGCTGGCGGCTGCGCCCGGGATCGCGACCATCCTGGCGATTCTTTCCAAGCAGATCGACGTGATCGCCCTGCTGCTGTTCTGGACCGTGATCGGCGGCTTGATGACGAGCCGCCAGAGCAAGCGGCTGATGGCCCTGATGACGGCCGGGGGCACGCTGGGCACCATCACCGGAAGCTTCACGTCGGGACCCTTCGGCGAACTCCTCGGCATTCCCTCGCTGCTGGCGATGGCTGCCGTGGCCTTCGCGGCGGCCGCCGCCGCTACGGTTCCGCTGACGCGCAGCGCGCCGCCGCGGCTGCTGCGAGCGGGCACCCGCGTGCTGCCGCCGTCGCCTCCGCCCCGCGTCGGCGCGTTCTGGCGCGAGAGTTCGCTGTTCCGCGTGCTGGTGCTGACATCCTTCCTGGCGGGCGTGCTCGGGCCGATGCTCTACTTCGAGTTCTCCTACGCCGCCGACCTGGCCACGCGTACGGCCGACGGCGAACAGCGCCTGCTCGCTCTCTACGGCATGCTGCGCGGATGGATCAACGTGGGCGTGCTGGCCGTGCAGGTCGGCCTCAGCGCGGCGCTCTTCCGCCGCGTGGGCGTACCGCTGGCGGCGGCCCTGGCGCCTGCCGCCTACTTCGGCGGCTTTGCGGGGCTCGCGCTCAAGTTCGGGCTCGGCACGGCGATGCCCGCGGCGATGGCCACCAGCGTGCTCGACCACACCGTCTACGACCCGGCCCAGCGCATCCTCGGCGCCCTGTTGCCCCAGCGCATGCGGACCGCTGCCACCAGCGTGATCCAGGGACCGGCCAAGCGCGGGGGCGCCGCTCTCGGCAGCCTGTTGATCCTGCTGGTGGTGGCGGTGGGCGAGCCTTCGCAGGTGGCGCTGGCGGCGCTGCCCTTCGCAGGTTTGTGGATGCTGCTGGCCCTGTCGCTGTGGCGCAACTACCCGAACCTCCTGCTGGAGGCCGCCAGCGTCCGCCGCGGCGAAGACGACGAGGAAGAACCCATCGTCACCTTCCTCGACGCCGGCACGCTGCGCACCCTGCAGCAGAACCTCGAAGGCCGCGACCCCGGCCTCTGCCGCGCTGCCTGCGGGCTCTTCCTCGACGCGCCGGCAGAGGTGGCCGTGCTCGCGCTGGCGCGGGCCCTGCCCCTGGCTCCGGCGGCGCATCGCACGATGCTGGTGGAGGCGCTCGATCGCGCCCTGGCCGATCCCACCGCCACGTCCACGCTCACCGCGGAGTCGACCTCGAGCCTGGTTCGCGCTTTCGAGGCGTCGGGCGACCTCGGGGTGGTGGAAAGGGCGAAGCTGCTGCACGTGCTCGGCCGTGCCCACGCCGGCTTCGCCGACGCTTCCCAAGTGCCCGAGGCCCTGCAGCGGGCCTGCGACGACGACGCCGAGGCGGTGGCGGTGTCCGCACGGCTTGCCCGCCTGCGCGCGGCCTCCGGGAGTACGGGCGGCCGCCGCGGAGACGCGGCCTTCCGGGAAGCCATCGACGAGGTGATCGGCGAGGCCCTTTCCAGCGACGATCCTGCCACGCGTTCGATCGGGGTCGCCGAGCTTCGCTACGAACTCCTGCGCGGCGAGGACGACGGCCCGGCGCGCACCCGGCGCCTCGCGCTTCTGTCCGCCCAGGTGGAAGCGGCCACACAGTCTGTCGCGGCTGTCACCGACGGGGCCGACAGCACCCAGCGTTGGCGGCGGGAGGCCGTGGAGGCCATGGCCGACGCCGCCCTCCACTGTCGGGAAGAGATCGACGGCTGCGTGCCCGCGGTGATGGCGCTTTCGTCGGACGGCGACCCGGCGGTGCGAGCAGCGGTGTGGCGCTTCGTCGGGCATGCGCGTCTTCTCGGTCAGGCCTGGCTGCTCACGCAACGCCTCGGCTGCGTCGACGCCGGGGAAGCGCGAGCCGCCAAGAAGGCGCTCGAGGAACTGGGCCCCGACGCGGCCGACGCCCTCCTGCACGCCCTCCACCACGGCTGCCACCGCACTCGCGAGATCGTCCCCGGCCTTCTGCGCGACCTTCAGGCCGATCCCGCCACCCTCGAAGCCGTGATCGACAGGGAGATCCAGGCCAGCCGCGAACTGCTGATGGTGCTTGGCGTCCTCGACGAGGCGGGGATGTCCCGCCTGCTGCTGCAACGGATCCGCGAGCGCGTGGACGAGAGCATGCAGACGGCCCTCGAACTGCTGGCGTCGGTCCTTCGCGAGGACCGCATCGCCCGCGTGAGCCGCACCCTGGGCCGGGGCTGGAACCTGCGCGACCGCGCGGTGCTCCTGGAGGCCCTCGAGGCCCTGCTGCCGGCTTCCGAAAGCGCCCGCATCCTGCCCCTGCTCGAGG
>JBHEPB010000285.1:0-3966 GCA_046260515.1 Binatia bacterium | reverse complement strand
CCTCCGAGGACGTCGAGGCCCGGACCCTGCGCTACCGCCTCGGCGGCCGCATCCTGGCTCGGCGCGACTTCGGCAAGACCACCTTCCTCGAGCTCCAGGACGGCTCCGGCTCCCTGCAGCTTTTCGCCAACGCCGCGCATCTCGGCGACGAGGGCTTCGCCGTGGCCAAGCGCCTCGACGTCGGAGACATCGTCGGGGTGGCCGGCAGCCTCTTCCGCACCCGCACCGGCGAGTTGACGCTGCGCCTGGAGGACCTTCGCCTGCTGGTGAAGTCCCTGAGGCCCCTGCCCGAGAAATGGCACGGGCTGGTGGACAAGGAAGCCCGCTACCGCCAGCGCTACGTGGACCTCATCGTCAACGAGGACGTGCGGCGCACTTTCCGCCGCCGCGCGGCCGTCATCTCGGGCCTGCGCCGCTTCTTCGAGGCCGAGGGCTACCTGGAGGTCGAGACCCCGCTGCTCCAGCCCATCGCCGGCGGCGCCACCGCCAAGCCCTTCGTCACGCATCACAACGCGCTGTCGATGGACCTCTACATGCGCGTGGCCCCCGAGCTCTACCTGAAGCGCCTGGTCGTCGGCGGCTTCGAGAGGGTCTTCGAAATCGGGCGCATGTTCCGCAACGAGGGCATCTCGCTGCAGCACAACCCCGAGTTCACCATGTGCGAGTTCTACCAGGCCTGGGCCACGGTGGAGGACCTGGTCTCGCTCACCGAGAAGATGCTCTCCGCACTGGCCCGCGAGGTGACCGGCAGCGAGCAGGTGGCCTACGGCGACGTTGTTCTCGACTTCTCGGCGCCGATGCGCAGGGTGGACATGGCCGACGCCGTGGCCGCTGCCCTCGGCGTCTCGCGCGACGAGGCCCTCGACCTTTCGGTGCTGGCGGCGGCCGCCGACCGCCTCGGCCTCGACCCGAAGAAGAGGCAGCCCGGCCTCGGCCTGCTGGCCGACGTCTTCGAGGCCACCTGCGAACAGGACCTCGTGCAGCCCACCTTCGTCACCGGTTTTCCCATCGAGATCTCGCCGCTCGCCAGGCGCAGCGACGACGATCCTCGCTTCGTGGACCGCTTCGAGCTCTACGTGGCCAGGCGCGAGATCGCCAACGGCTTCTCCGAGCTCAACGATCCGGAGGACCAGCACGAGCGCTTCCTCGACCAGATGCGCCGCCGCGAGGCCGGCGACGAGGAGGCCAACGAGGTGGACGAGGACTACGTGCGCGCCCTCGAAGTCGGCCTGCCCCCGACGGCCGGCGAAGGCATCGGCATCGACCGCCTGGTGATGCTGCTCACCGACTCGCCTTCCATCCGCGACGTCCTGCTCTTTCCCCACCTGCGGCACGAGGGCCGCGTCCGGTAGCCTGCGGCGCGCCACGGCGCGACGCGGCTTCATGGACGAAGAGGGAAGGGGAGACGGGAGATGTCCTGGGAACTCTTCGTCGGCCTGCGCTATCTCCGCTCGCGCCGCAGTGAGGCTTTCGTCTCGGTGATCACTTTCATCTCGACGCTCGGCGTGTTGCTGGGTGTGATGGTGCTCACGATGACCCTGGCCATCATGACCGGCTTCGAGGAAGACCTGAGAGCCCGCATCCTCGGTCTGCATCCCCACCTTCGCGTCACCAACCGCCTCGGCACCGGCGTCATCGACAAGCCCGACGAGATCGTCGCGGCGATGAAGAGCGACCCGCGCGTGAGGGACGCTGCCGCCGTCGTCCAGTCCCAGATGCTGGCTTCCTCCGGCGACACCCTGCTCGGCGTCTTCGCCCGCGGCGTGGACGGCGCCTCCGAGAGCAGCACCTCCGGCATTGAGAGCTACATCGTCGAAGGCTCCATCGACGACGTCGGCAAGCGCATCGCTTCCGGCGGCGTCGAGCTTCCCACCGTGATGATCGGCCGCGAACTGGCCGGCAAGCTGCTGGTCGAGCGCGGCGACGTGATCCGCCTGATGTCGCCGCGCTTCTCGGCCAGCCCCATGGGGGCGATGCCGCGCGCCCGACGCTTCGTCGTGGCCGCCGTTTTCGATTCGGGCATGGTCGAGTACGACAGCGCCCTGGTCTTCATGGGCATCGACGACGCCCGCGCCCTGTTCGGCGTGGGGCACGTCGCCACCGGCATCGAGGCCCGCCTTCACGAGCCCTACGACGCGCCGGCGGCGGCCCTGGACTTCAACGAGCGCATCGGCATGCCGTACTGGGTGGAGCCCTGGACCGAGGCCCACCGCAACGTCTTCGCCGCCCTCAAGCTGGAAAAGACCGCCTACTTCCTGGTCCTCCTCCTCATCATCCTGGTCGCGGCCTTCACCATCGTGTCCACCCTCTACATGGTGGTCATGGAGAAGAGGCGCGACATCGCCGTCCTCAAGACCATGGGGGCCGGAGACGGGAGCATTGCCCGCATCTTCGTGATGAAGGGCCTGCTCATCGGCGGGGTGGGGACGGGCCTGGGGGCCCTGTTCGGCTGGCTCGGCTGCCTGGCCCTGGCCAAGTACGAGTTCATCGACCTGCCCGAGGGCGTGTTCTACGTGAAGACCCTGCCGGTGCGCCTCGACCCCGAGAACTTCCTGATGGTGATGGGGGCGTCGATGATCATCTGCCTCGGGGCCTGCCTATTTCCCGCCTGGAAGGCCTCGCGGGTCGTGCCCGTCGATGTGCTGCGCTATGAGTGACGCCGCCCGGATCCCGGCGATTTCGGCCAGGGGGCTGGTTCGCCGCTACGACGATCGCGAGAACGTGATCGAGGTGCTCACGGGGGTGGACCTCGACGTCGCCGCGGGGGAATCGGTTGCGGTGGTCGGGGAGTCGGGCACGGGCAAGAGCACCCTGCTCCACCTCCTCGGAGGCCTGGACCGGCCCGACGCCGGGACGGTGAAGATCCGGGGCATCGACCTGTACGGGCTCGGGGATCGCGAAAGGACGGCTCTGCGCGGAAAGGACATCGGCTTCGTGTTCCAGTTTCACCACCTGCTCGGCGACTTCGACGCCCTCGAGAACGTGATGATGCCCCTGCTCGTGGGCGGGACGACGCGTTCGGCGGCCCGCCGCCGGGCCATCGAGGTGCTGGAAAGAGTGGGGTTGGGGCGGCGGCTCGACCACCGGCCCGGGGAGTTGTCGGGAGGGGAACAGTAAAGGGTGGCCGTCGCGCGGGCCCTGGCCGGACGCCCCTCGGTGGTGCTGGCCGACGAGCCCACGGGCAACCTGGACCCGGCCACGGCCGAGGACGTCCACGGCCTGCTGCGCGACGTGCAGAAGGAGGAGGGTGCGGCCCTGCTGGTGGCTACGCACAACTTCGCCCTGGCGGCGCTGCTCGACCGGACGCTACGAATGGAAGGTGGAGTGTTGAAGGAGGAACGGCCGTCTTGAAGCTCCCGAGAGTCATCCTTGCCGCGCTGGTCCTCGCCGGCGCCTGCAGCGTTGCTGCGGTTTCCGGCCTCGCGCGGGCTGCTGAGGCCCCGGCGGCCCGGCCCGCCGCCGGCCAGGTGGTCCGTTCGGTCAAGGTGGAAGGTTTCCGCCGCGTCGAGGAATCGGCCATCCGCATCCACATCACCCATCCCACCGGGGTGGGCCTGGACCAGGCCGCCGTCGATCTCGACGTGAAGGCCATCTTTCGGATGGGCTTCTTCGAGAACGTCTGGGTCACCACCGACCCCGCCGAGGGTGGGGTCGCGCTGGTCTACCACGTGGCCGAGCGCCCCTACGTCGCGAAGATCGAGTTCGAGGGCAACGAGAACGTGGACAAGGCCGACCTCGAGGCCGTCGTCGGCATCCGGCCCCGCACCGTGTTCGACCCCCAGAAGGCCTGGGAGGGACTGCGCGAGGCGCGCAAGATCTACGCCGGCGAGGGCTACCCCGACGCCGACATCCGCTACGACCTGGTTCCCGACGCCGACGGCAACACCACCGTGCGCTACGTGATCGACGAGGGCGCGGAGGTGCTGGTGGAGGACATCCGCTTCATCGGCGTGAAGGCGTTCCGCG
>JBHEPB010000274.1:0-24855 GCA_046260515.1 Binatia bacterium | reverse complement strand
GTGTACACCTCGGGAGTCGGCACTCCGGATTATTGCCTCTCCAACCTGATCTCGGGCGGCGCCGCAGGCGCGGGCGGCAGCGGCGGGCCGTCGATCGTCCACAACGGCGCCGGCGGGTCGGCCGGCCTGCTCGCTACCTGTTCCTTCAACTGACGCGGGGACGGAGCCGGACCGCCCTATTCCGCGGGAGGGGCCACCGGCGCGAACAGGATGCGCTGGCACATGGGGCAGACCCGGAGCGATCCGGTGCGCCGGATCTCGAGCAGGGTCTGGGGCGGGATCTGAACATGGCAGCCGGCGCAGCAGCCGGAGGCGTCCACCTCGGCCACGGCCAGGCCGGCGCGGCGTTCGAGGAGGAAGTCGTACTTCTTGCGCAGCGGCGCCTCGATGCGGGCCGCCGCTTCGTCGCGAACCGCCCGGTCGGCGTCAACCTCGGCGCGCAGGGCCGTGATGCGATCCTCGGCCTCGCTCACGTGGCGGTGGTCCTGGTTCTCGAGCTCGGTGCGCTCGGCCTTCGCCTTCTCGATGAGGATTTCCACCTCGTCCACACGGGCCATGGCCTCGAGCTGGGCCGTCTCGGCCTCGCGGATCTCCTCCTGCGCGGAGTTGATCTCGTCCTGGCCGGCGCGCACCTCCTTCTCGTTACGGGCCTTCTGGGCGCGCTGGCGCTTGTGCTTGAGGGACTCCTGCATCTCCTCGACGCGGCGCTCGGCCAGGGCGCGCTGCGAGACGGCTTCCTTGCGCGAGGCGGCCAGCGCTTCCACCTTGGCAGTGCAGGCCGCGATGGCGGCCCGACGTTCGGCGAGTTCGGCTTCGTAGCGGGCGACGGTGCGCCGCTTCTCGAGCAGGCGGGTGTCGAGGGCCTGGAGTTGGAAAAGGGTCTCGAGCTGGTTCGACAAAGCCGTTCGTTCTCCTCGTTACGATGCCGCTGAAGGGAGTGGGCCCACCAGGACTCGAACCTGGGACCAGAGGATTATGAGTCCCCCGCTCTAACCCACTGAGCTATGGGCCCGCGTCCGGCGCTATCGGCCCGATCTGCGGCGTTGGACCGCCGGTCGTTCGCTACAACGTGGCTCCGCCACGCCTCCGCTCACTCTCGGCGGTCCGCCTTGCATCTCGGACCGCTATCGCCGTCCGCCCCCACCACTCCAAAAGGCACGGGGGGCGGGGTCACGAGATGAAGCCCTTCAGCTTCTTGCTTCTTACCGAGAGCCTCAGTTTGCGGAGCGCCTTGGCTTCGATCTGGCGGATGCGCTCGCGCGTCACCGAGAACCTGCTCCCGACTTCTTCCAACGTATGGTCGGTTTTCTCGCCTATGCCAAACCGCAGGCGAAGGACCTGTTCCTCGCGAGGGGTGAGCGACGAGAGCACCTGGCGGGTACGGTGCTGGAGGTTGCTCTTGACCACGGCCTCGGCCGGCGAGACGGCCCTCTGGTCCTCCAGGAAGTCGCCGAGGTGACTGTCCTCCTCGTCGCCCACCGGCGTCTCCAGCGAGATCGGCTCGCGCGTGATCTTGAGGATCTTGCGCACCCTCTCGGCCGGCATGTCCAGGATTTTGGCGATCTCGGCGTCGCTGGCCTCGCGGCCGTTGTCCTGCTGGAACTGGCGCTTGGTGCGGATGATCTTGTTGATCGACTCGATCATGTGCACCGGGATGCGGATGGTGCGCGCCTGGTCGGCGATCGAGCGGGTGATGGACTGGCGAATCCACCAGGTAGCGTAGGTGGAGAACTTGTAGCCGCGCCGGTAGTCGAACTTGTCGACGGCCTTCATCAGGCCGATGTTGCCTTCCTGAATGAGGTCGAGGAACTGCAGGCCGCGGTTGTTGTAGCGCTTGGCGATGGAGACGACGAGGCGAAGGTTGGCCTCGATCAGCGCCTTCTTGGCCTCGACCACCTCGCTCTGGGCCCGCGTGAGGTCACGCACCAGCTTGGCCAGGCCCTCCGGCGTGGTGCGCAAGGACGCCAGCAGCACGTCCACTTCGCGGGAAGCCGCGATGATGTCGGCCGCCATCTCGCGGATCTGGTCCCCGCTCATGCGCAGGGTCCCGCAGATGCGCTGGTCGGCGGTCTTGTCCACGCCGAGGCGCTCGGCGTACTCGATGATCTGGTCGGCGCGCCGTCCCGTCCGCTTTTCGGCGTGGTCGAGCACGGCGATGCGCGAGCGCAGCGCGCGGTGCGACTCGTCGATGCGGGCCACAGCGGCCGCCACCTGGTCCGGATGCAGCGGAATCTCGCGCAGCACCGCCAGCATCTCGTCCTCGAGCGCGGCCACGTCGCCGCTGCCCGGGTGGTCGAAAGCCGCCTCCAGGCGCGGCACGAGCTCGCCGGCCCTGGCCAGCAGTTCCGTGACGCGCACGAACATCTCGGCCTCTTCCTCGGCCGGCGTGGAGGCGACCGCGGCTTCTTCCGCCGGGGCTTCCTCGGACTCTTCGGCTTCCTCGGCGGGCTCGATCGCGTCGACCGGCGCTTCCTCGTCGAGGGCCGCTTCCGGATTGAACTCGCCGCTCTCCACTTCCTTGACCACCGAGCGAAGGCGGATGCGCCCCTCGGCCAGGTCCTTGATCATGGTCTCGACGTGGCGGCGCCCGGCCGCCGATCGGAAGGCCAGGGTGAAGACGCGGATCTCGGCGTCCTCGATGCGGCGGGCGATGGTGACCTCGCCCTCGCGCGAGAGCAGGGGCACGGCGCCCATGTCGCGCATGTAGATGCGAACGTAGTCGGCGACGCTGTCGCTGGTCTCGAACTCGCGCTCGTCGGCCGGCTCGGCGCCCTCGGCCTTGGCGGCCGTGGCGCCGCCGTCGCGCACCTCGACGTGGCCCTCGCGCAGGGTGGCCAGTACGCCGAGGATGTCCTCCTGCTCGACCATCTCGGGATCGAGGGCCTCGTGGACGTCGTCCAGGGTGACGTAGCCCTTGGCCTTGCCGAGTTCGAGGAGCTCGCGGACGCCGGAGACTTCCTCGTCGACCGCGTGGTCGGCCGGGTCGCCCTTGCCGGTCGTCTGGTCGCTGCTGCCTGGGTTCTTCTTGTCGGTCATTTCGGTCCCGGAAGTCTCGTCGTTCCTTCGTCTCGAAGCCACCGCGGGCCTCAGCGGCCGCGAGCGCCCTTCATCTCGTTCCACCTGGCCAGCAGGGCCGAGGCCCCGGCTTCGTCCCCAATTTCCTCCAGGCGGCGAAGCTCGGCCAACATGCGTTTCTTCCTCTTCTCCAGCGCGGCCTCGGCAAGGCGCGCCAGGCAATCGTCCAGCACCCTCTGGCGGGCGGTGGCGTCGGCGTCGGCGAAAGTGGGGTCCTCGCGGAGGCGCCCGACGATGCGACTGCGCAGGTCGTCGTCGAGAGCGGCCAGGATCTCCCCAGGTTCGAATCCTCCCACCGTGTCGCGGGCGGCAAAGATGTCGCCCGCAATGCCCACCCACGGTTCGGTGCTCAGACGCGACAAGATATCCCTCCCTTCCAGACGATCAATGCAGCTCGGGTCGGCCAGCATCACCGACACCAGCAGTTCCTCCGCCGTCGGAGGTCCGCTCGGCACCCGGAAGCTGCGGGCGGGCGCCGACGCGGCCGCCTTCCTGACCGGACGGGCCTGGTCACGCAAGACCTGCTCGGAAATTCCCGTCCACAGCGCCGCCTTCTTGACGAAGTCGTCATACTCGAACGGGTTCTCGACCTTGCGCAGCACCTCGGCCAGCTCGGCGCCGACGCGGGCGGCCGAACCGGCGCCGCCGGCCCCTTCGGCCACGTAACGGGCGTAGGCCTCCACCAGGGGCTTGGCCGCGGCGATCTCCGCGCGAAGCGCCGCGACGCCCTGCGATTTCACGAAGGTATCGGGATCCTCGCCTTGGGGAAGGAAGACGCCGCGCGCCCACAGCCCGGCCTCGAGGAAGACCGGGAAGCTGCGGGCCGCCGCCCGACGCCCCGCGTCGTCGCCGTCGAAGAGAGCCACCACCTCGGCGGCGTGGCGGCGCACGAGACGGGCCTGGTCCAGGGTCAGCGCCGTGCCGCAGCCGGCCACCACGTTGGTCATCCCCGCCTGGGACATCGCGATCACGTCGAGGTAGCCCTCGACCAGGATGAGATCGTTGCTGCGCGCGGGGGCCGGGCCTTGCCCGCCGGCGGCGGCAGCAGGCTTCGCGGCGGCGGCGGCGGCCGCCGCCGGGGCGCCCGAGCGAAGCGGCGGCCGGCGCTCGGCCTCGCGGGCCTCGAAGAGCCCGTAGAGCACGCGGCCCTTGTGGTAGACCGGCGAGTCGCTGGAGTTGAGGTACTTGGGGCCGTCGCCTTCGCCGATGCGGCGCGCGCCAAAGCCGAGGGTGCGTCCCTGGGGATCGCGAATCGGGAACAGGAGGCGAGAACGGAAGCGGTCGTAGGCCGAGCCGCCGCGCAGGCCCACCAGGCCGATGCGCTCGGCCACGCGCAGGTCGTGCTTCTCGCGGCGAAGCTGCTGGGCCAAAGCGTCGGCCGCCGGCGGCGCCGCGCCGAGGAAGAAGCGTTCGGCCGCGTCCGCCCCCACGCCGCGCTCGTCGAGATAGGCGCGCACCGTATCGCCGAAGCCCGCCCGGCCCAGGGCAGCACGGTAGAAGTTGGCCGCCGAGGCCAGCATGGCGAAGGCCGCGTCGCGCTCGGACGATGCGCCCGGCGTCGAGCCCTCGTCGGGCACCTCGATACCGTAGTGCGCGGCCACCTTGCGCACCGCCTCCGGGAAGGAGACGTTCTCCATCTGCATCATGAACTTGAAGACGTTGCCGCCGGCCCCGCAGCCGAAGCAGTGGTAGAAGCCGCGCTCGTCGTCCACCGAGAACGACGGCGACTTCTCGCCGTGAAAAGGGCACAGGCCCGTCATGCCGCGGCCGCTGCGCTTGAGGGACACGTAGGGCGAGATGAACTCGGAGATGCGCGCGGCCTGGCGAACTTCGGCGATTTTCTGTTCGGCGATCACCGGTGGGAGCCGTCGTCGGGCGTCTGTTTCGGCGAGGGCGCCTGGTGATTCGGCGAGGTCGCCTGGCCTACCGCGTTCACTGCGGCGTCGGCGGCCTTACGGGCAGCGGCCTCGAAGTCGTCGGGGTCGAACAGGGGTTCGTCCTCGCCGCGCCCGAAGGCCTTGCCGACGACGGCCGCGGCAAAGTCGCCGAGGGGCGGGCCGAGGACGGACTCGTTGAAGGTATCGTCGATGCCCTCCAGGAGATCCTCGAGCGGGCGGACGATCACTTCCTCGCCGCTCGCCCCCTCCTTCTGGTCGAAGAAGTAGGGACGTCGCTCCGGCCTCATTTGATGGGCCAGCACCACCAGGGCCCCGAGAGCCAGGGCCGTCACCAGCAGGCTGGCCGTGGCCGCCACCAGGCGCCCCGTCATCGAGAGCCCCACGCCGAGGGACCTCGCCACGGCCGCCGCGAAGAACCGCACCGCCAGGACCACCACCAGGAACACCAGCACAGGGGCGAGGATGTCCAGGGCGAGGTCGGGCATCTCGACGGCAGCCGCAAGGTGCTCGCGCGCCGGGGCGGAAAAATCGGCGGCCACCACAAAGGCGAGGACCGGAGCCACGTAACCCGCCGCCGTCCCGAGCAGGCCCTTGGAGTAACCGCGCAGGATGGCCAGGCCGAGGAGGAGTCCAAAGATGATATCGACAGGGTTCAAGACCGCACCGCGCGTCCGATCGGACGAAGGGGCATGATCCCGAGCGAGGCGCGGGGAGTCAACGCGGGCCCCGGCGTCGAGAGGCCGCCCGCCGTGCCGCCTCGTCGCCTTGCCGCCTCGCCCTCCTCAACTGGCCCGCGCGGCGCGGTCGTGGCAGGGTTGGCGGCCATTCCCCCCAACGGATACCCGCAATGCACCAAATCTCCGCCTTCCCCTTCCCTTCGAGTCCCCGTGTACGCGCGGCCACCGCCATCGCGCTGGCCGCCGCACTGGCCTCCGTACTTTTTGCCCCAGGATGTTCCATGAACCGAGCCAACCTCTCTCCCGACCGCGACGGCGCCACCCGTATCTTCACCCTGGCCAACGGCATGAAGGTCGTGATCCGCGAGGACCACTTCGCCCCGGTGGTCGCCCAGCAGGTGTGGGTCCAGGCCGGCGGCGCCGACGAGACGGAGATCGAGGCCGGCATCGCCCACGTCCACGAGCACATGCTCTTCAAGGGGACCGCGCGCCGCGGCGTCGGCGAGATCGCCAGCGCCGTCGAGTCGTCGGGCGGCAGCATCAACGCGTGGACCTCCTGGGACCACACCGTTTACCCCCTGGTGCTGGCCTCGCGCTTTGCCGCCGAAGGCATCGACATCCTCGCCGACGCCATGCAGTTTTCCTCTTTCGACCCCGACGAGCTGACGAAGGAACTCGGCGTGGTCCTGGAAGAGTGGAAGCGCGGCCAGGACTCCCCGTCCAACCGCGTCTACGACATGATGTTCGGCCAGGCCTACACGGCGCACCCCTACAAGCGCCCGGTGATCGGCACCGAGCAGTCCATCCGGGGGCTCACGCGCGAGCGCATCCTCAGCTTCTACAAGCGCTACTACTCTCCCAGCAACATGACGATGATCGTCGTCGGCGACGTGGACGCCGACCTGATGCAGAGGGAGATCCAGGCCAAGTTCGGCAGCTTCGTCAACCGCGAGGTGGCCCGCCCGGCGCGCGCCGTCGAGCCCGCCCAGAAGCAGACCCGCTTCACCAGCTCGACCATGGACGTCCAGGACGCCCAGCTCGCCATCGGCTTCCACATCCCCGACGCCAACCACAAGGACACGCCCGCCCTCGACATGCTCGCCCACATCCTCGGCGGCGGCGAGAGCTCGCGCGTGTACCGCCGACTCGTGGCCGACAAGGCCCTGGCCACCAGCGCCGGCACCTTCGCCTACACGCCTCCGGATCCCGGCCTCTTCCTGGCCACGGCTTCCTACGAGGCCGAGGACGAAAAGGAAGTGCTCGACGCCCTGATCGACGAGACCGCGAAGATCCGCGACTACCCGGTCACCACCGCCGAGATCGACCGCGCCCGCACCAACCTCGAGAGCGACTTCGTCTACCGCAGCCAGACCGTGCAGGGTCAGTCGCGCGAGCTCGGCTATTCCATCGTCGTGCACGGCGACCCGAAGTACTCCGAGAAGTACATCGCCCAGCTGCGCGAGATCACGCCCGCCGACATCCAGCGCGTGGCCCGCAAGTACCTGACCCTGGACAACATGAACGGCGTCAGCCTGCGTCCCACCGGCACGCCCGAGGCGCTGAACCTGAAAGCCCTCGTCGAAGCCGGCAAGCCGCTGACCAGCGAGAAGCCCGTCGTCAAGGCGTCCTCCAAGAAGGACGCCGCCAAGGACGCCGCCAAGAAGGCCGCGCCGCGCAAGGACACCGAGCCGCGCCTGGTGACCCTGCCCAACGGCGTGCGGGTCATCGTGCAGGAGCACCACGCCGTGCCGATGTTCTCGGTGCGCGCCGCCGTGCTCGGCGGGCTGCTGGCCGAGAGGAGCGGCAACAACGGCATCTCCAACTTCGTCGCCGAGATGCTCACGCGCGGCACCACCGCGCGGTCGCGCGAGCAACTCGCCACCGACATCGAGTCGCTGGCCGGCGACCTCGGCGGCTTTGCCGGGCGCAGTTCCTTCGGCGTGTCGGGGACCTTCCTGTCCGAGTACGTGGACGAAGGCATGCGCCTCACCCTCGAGGTGCTGCTCGATCCCGACTTCCCCGCCGACGAGGTCGAGAAGACCCGCCGCGAAATCCTGCTCGCCATCAAGACCCGCGCCGACGAGTCCGCCCAGGTGGCCTTCGACCTGGCCTACAAGACCGTCTACCCCGACCATCCCTACGGCATGACCACCCTCGGGGAGGCCGACAGCATCTCGCGCATCAGCGCCGACGACCTGCGCCGCTACTACGAGTCGGTGCTCGACCCCGAGAGCCTCGTGGTCACCGTGGTCGGCGACATCAACAGCGACGCCGTCATCGCCGGGCTCTCGAAGGCCCTCGCCCGCGTCACCGGCGACGGCGTTCCCTTCACCAAGCCCGAAGCCGCCGCGCGGCCCGAAAAGCTGAAGCGCGCCCGCATCGACACCAACCGCAAGCAGAGCCACCTCGTCGTGGCCATGCCCGGCGTCGCCATCGCCGACCCCGAGCGCCACGCGCTGTCGGTGCTCGACACCGTGCTGTCGCGCCAGGGCGGACGCCTCTTCTACGAACTGCGCGACAAGCAGGCCCTCGCCTACTCGGTCAGCTCGTTCTCGACCGAAGGTTACGCGCCCGGGCTGCTCGGCGGCTACATCGCCACCGATCCCGCCAACGAAACCCGCGCCATGCAGGGCCTGATCGCCGAGTTCGAGAAAATCCGCGACAACGACATCCGCGCCGAGGAACTGGAACGCGCGCAGCGCTACCTCATCGGCAACTACGAGATCGCCCTGCAGACCAACTCGGCCATCGCCGAGAACATGACCTTCCAGGAGCTCTACGGCCTCGGTTACCTCGAGGGCCGCAAGTACGGCGAGCGCATCGAAGCCGTGGACGCCGCCAAGGTGCGCGCCGCCGCGGAGCGCTTCCTTGCGCTGGACACCCGCGCCGAAGCGGTGGTGGGGCCGCCCAGGTAGGCCCTGCAACGGCGGTTTTAGCGAGGCAGCCGTTAGCCGTGATTCGTCGCGGCCGGCTCGCCGGGGCCGCGCCCGGCCACCACGCGCTCGGGCCAGTCGCTGAAGATGCCGTCCACGCCGAAGTCGATGACGCAGGCGATGGCGACGCTGCTGTTGGCCGTCCAGGTCCACACCTGGAGCCCGGCCGCATGGGCGCGGCGGACCACGCTTCGCGTGACTTCTTCCATCGACGGGTGAAGGTTCTCGGCGCCGATTTCGGCGGCGCAGGCGAAGGCCTCTTCCAACTGGCCGCCCGCCGCCAGCACTCCTATCCGTGCCTCGGGAAGCAGGCGCCTCAGCAGCCTCAGGGCGTCGTGATCGAACGACGAGAACACGACAGCGCCCGTGACCCCGCGCTCGGTGACGGACTCGACGCAGGCCTTCACGAGCTGCTCGCGCCTCGGCGAGACCTTCATCTCCAGGTTGAGCAACGTGCGGTGCGCGAAGGCGTCGAGCACTTCGGCCAGGGTCGGAATAGGCGTGGAGAGACCCTTCTTCTTTCCGGCATCGAGGCGGCGGAGGTCGTCAAGGAGAACGGCTTCGACGGCGCCGCGGCCGTCGGTGGTGCGGTCCAGGGTGTCGTCGTGGATGACCACGGGAATGCCGTCGAGGCTCAGCGTGACGTCGAACTCGAGGGCGTCGGCGCCGAGTTCGAGGGCTTTCTCGAAGGACGGCATCGTGTTCTCCGGCCGGTGGGCAGCGGCGCCGCGGTGGCCGATGGCGAGGACGCGGGAGGGCATCAGGCCTTCTTCCGGTCGGCCGCGCGCCACATGTACCAGCTGGCCACCGAGCGCCACGGCCGCCACTTCTCGCCGTGGCGCGCGAGTTCCTTCGCCGTCGGCAGCTCGCGCTTGCGGTACGTAACCGCGAAACCCTTGCGCACGCCGTAGTCGTCCACGGGCAGGACGTCGGTGCGGCCGAGGCGGAACATCAGCATCATCTCCACCGTCCAGCGGCCGATGCCGCGCACCGTCGTCAGGCTCTCGACGATGTCGTCGTCTTGCATGCGGCGCAGCGCCGCGAGTGTGGGTAGCTCGCCGGCGGCGGTTTTTGCGGCGAGGTCGCGCAGCGCGGCCACCTTGGCTCGCGACAGTCCGGCGCCGCGAAGGTCCTCGTCCGTGGCCGACAGGATGTGCTCCGGCGTGAAGCTGTCGCGCTTGTCGTGGAACAGCGCGCAGAGGCGACCGTGGATGGTGGCGGCGGCTTTGCCGGTGAGCTGCTGGTAGACGATCGCGGAAGACAGGGCCGAGAAGATGCTGCGCGTGGTCTTCACTTCGAGGCGAGGCGGGCCGATCTCGTCGATGAGGGCGGCAAGAACCGGGTCGGCGTCGCGTAGGTCGCGCAGGGCCTTGCGCGTGTCGAGCCCGGCGGCGCTCCCGTTCTTCTCCTCCGCGCCGCGGCCGTTCTTCCCGGCCGCGCCCCCCTTCTTCGCCGCCGCGCCGCGTGTTTTCTTCCCGGCGGCGATGCTTCCGTTCTTCGTCGGCGCCGGCAGCGCCGCGCCCTCCATCTCGAGCATGCGCATCTTCGTGTCCACGCCGCCGGCCGCCGTGAAGCCGCCCGCGCGGCCGCCCGCCGCCAGCACGCGGTGGCAGGGAACGACGATGGGGAAAGGATTGCGGCGCATGGCCTGGCCCACGGCCCGCGACGAGTTGGGAGAACCCAGCCTGGCCGCAACCTCCCCGTAGGAACGCGTGGTGCCGGGCGGGATGCGACGAGCAGCTTCGTAGGCGCGGCGATGAAAAGGAGGCAGGCCCTCCATGTCGAGGGCAACGGCCGTGAGGTCCACGCGCTTGCCGCCGAGCAGCGCCGCCACGTCGCGCACCGCGCGGGCCACGTCGCGAGGAGGACTGTCCTCGGCCGCACCGGGAAAGCGCTCGGCGAGGCGCTTGCGAGTGGCGGCCGCCGACGCCTCCGGAAGCTGGAGCCCAACGATGCCGCTCTCCCCCCAGGCAATCCCGCAGCGCCCGATCGCCGTGTCGAACAACGCGAACCCCTCCGCCCTCATGCCGCGACCGTACCACGCCGCCGCCCCCGAGAAATGGGGACAGGTACATTTTCCCGGCGCCACGCAGGAATCGGGGACAGGTACAGGTTTCGCCGGAGGCGAAACCTGTACCTGTCCCGGGTTTCTACATCAGGGGCGGGATGGGGGTCGGCGTGTTCACGCCGCCACGCAGGGGAGCCAGCGTCTGCATCGAACCGGAGTTGAAGCCGCCGGCGGTGGGCGGCTCGTAGGGATCGCCGGTAGCGGCGGTGTGGCAGTTGCGGCAGCCGAGTCCGCCCGACAGCAAGCCGGTCGCACCCACATGGTTCTGATCCACGGGCATGTCCGTACGGGGATCGACGTAGGTGAGACCCACGTTCCCGCCGACCAGGAACTCGCGACTGGCGATTCCCGGCTTGAACAGGTTGAGTTCGGTGACCGGGAAGGTCTCCGTGTCGTTCCAGTCCGGCGACTCGTCGCGTCCGGTGCCGAGAATCTTCACCGCCACCAGATCCGGCTGGGGTCCGTCGATGGCCACCGCCGCGCCCGAGCCCAGTCCCATGCGCAAGGCGAAGCTGATGTAGTGATCGCGGACGGTGACTTGTCCCGTGTGGACGGCGAACGCGATGTTGTAGGAGCCGCCGTCAACCAGCGCCGTGTCGTCGGGGTTGCCGGTATCCAGCAGGCGCTGGATACTGGAGAACCAACGCCCTTGCAGCGGATCGACCTCGGAGGGAACGAACTCGGTCCCGAAGGCCGTGATGTCGGCAGCGCTGCCCGCTCCCTGGCGCAGGATGCGACGCGGCACCGTGTCGCCTTCCCTCGGGACGTAGCCGGCCGACAACGCATCGGCCCAGGCCAGAGTGCTGGCCACGTCGCGGCCGCCGAGCTCGGGCGTGCCGGGGGCGCGCATCACGCGCAGCGGGTCGGTGTAGACGTTGTCGAAGAGGAAGGCGTACAGCCCTTTGCTGGAGGCGGGATCGAGCACGAAGGCCGGGTTCCCGCTACCATCCTGGCCGTTGGTGGTGAACACCGAGGTCCCGGCGTCGGTCTTGCGCCCGCCGGTCTGGGTGGCATCCACGTACTGGTCGTCGCTGGCGCCGACGGGGTTCGCCCGGTTGATGCGGTGGTGCCAGAGGTCGAGCTTTCCGTCCGAACCGTCCGGAAGGTGCTTGGTGAGGTCCGTCACCGCATCCCAGGTCGGCATGGCACGGCTGTGGTCGTGACAGGTCTGGAAGCATCCGAACTCGTAGAACCCCGGCACAGCGTTCGGCCCGGCCGGATCGTCGAGCATGAAGGTGACGCGCGACTCGTAGATCGTGGAACGGGCGTTGATCGGGCCGCGGGCGGGATCGTTGTCCAGGGTGGACTGGGCCTCGCGGCGCGGCGACCCCTCACGGCGCCACATGCCGTCGGCGTAGTGGATGTACTCGTGGGTATCGCCGCGGTTGCCTTCCCAACTCATGTGGAAAAAAGCGGTGTCGTCATTGTAGGCCGCCTGGACGCGGAAGGGCAGGATCACGGGCGCGTCCGCTTCCAAACCCTCCAGGGCCGGTTCGCGGCAGGAACAGGCCAGGCGCACGTCCTGGCCGACCGCCCGCTTGAGGGCGAGCAGGGCGTCGGACGAAGTCGTCGAGCCGGAGCCGTTGGTATCGCAGAGGCAGGGATACTCGCAAGTCTGGCTGCCGACCGCGGCGCGAAGCACGAAAAGGGCGTCGCTGGCCGTGGTCGTGATGCCGCTGGAAACCATTTGCCCGCAGTCGCCAGCAGCGGCACGGGCTGGAGAAGCATGAAGCGCACCCAACGCCACCACGGCGCACGTAAGAACGACCCTTCCGGGGATCTTCGCGAGAGCGCGAGAACCATTGTTGAAACTGATCATGACGATACTCCTTTGGACTACGGTGCCGCTCGCAGCGGCAAACTTCCCAAGCCGAAGAGCATCAATCGTGCCACGAGCGGCTCCCCAGAGTCGTTGGAGATTCCCGCCGTTGGGAGCAGGCGCGCGGAAGATTCGCAGAGGGATCGGGTCCGGATTCCCAACTCCCGGAACCGCGCAACCCCATGGTTCCGAAACCCGGGACAGGTACAGGTTTCGCCGGAGTCGAAACCTGTACCTGTCCCCGTTGTGCCAGCGGCAACCGTTGTCCGGGCGAATAATTGTACCTGGCCTCATTTCCCGGCCGGGGGGTTCTGGTAGGGTCCTCGCGGTCCCATGCAAAAACGCTGGTTCGAAATCGCCCTGCCGGTGCCCGCCGACCTGGTGGACGAAGCCGCGGCCCTGCTCGACTTCGCCGGCTTCGGCGGCGTCGAGGTCCGCGAGTCCGCGTCCGGGACCGACGTCGTCGTCGTGGTCGAAACAACCGACGACAACGCCGCGCTGCAGATGGAAACCGCCCGCGAGGCCGTCGCCATCCTCGGCCCCGGCCAGCCCAAAGTCACCGAACTCGACCCCAAGGTCTGGACCGAGAACTGGAAGCGCCACTTCGCGCGCCGCACCTTCGCCGGCCGCATCGAAGTCCGCCCGCCCTGGGAGGAGCCCTCTCCCGAAGCGGGAGCAGACGGCCTCGTTTCGATCGTCATCAACCCCGGCATGGCCTTCGGCACCGGCCTCCACGAAACCACCGCCGGCTGCCTCGAACTGCTCGTGGAAGAGGTCCGCCCCGGCATGCGAGTGGCCGACGTCGGCTGCGGCTCGGGCATCCTGGCCATCGCCGCCGCCCGCCTCGGCGCCGCCGAGGTGCTGGCCACCGACGTCGATCCCCTGGCCGTCGAGGCCACCCGCGAGAACATCGAGGCCAACGGCGTCGCCGCCATCGTCCGGGCCGAGCTCGAGCCCGGCGAAGTGGGCGTTCCCGAGTGGGAAGACGGCCCAAGGCCGGGCCTCAGCCAGGCCCGCAGCGACGAACGCAGCGCTGTCGCAGCCTTCCAGCAACCTCCTGTGGACAAGCCCGCAAGCACTGAAGAAGCCACGCCAAATGGCGCCACCAGCGGCGGTTTCCTGGAGCGCGGCCCGGCCGCCTTCGATCTCGTCGTGGCCAACATCCTGGCCGAAACCCTGGTCGAGATGCGCCACGCCCTCACGTCGGCGCTGCGCCCCGGCGGCACCCTCGTGCTCTCGGGCATCGAGGTGCGCAGGTTGAAAATGGTGGAGGAGGCTTTTATCGGTCCCTGCTTGCGCCTCGGCAAGGTCCTCCCCAAGGGGGACTGGGTTTCCTTAGCGCTGCACCACCAAGACTTGGCAGGGACCAGGCACGGGACTAGTGCAGTGGCGGGGACCGAAGAGGCCGGACGGGCGGGGGGCCCGGCCGAGGGGAGTTCACGCAAACGATGATCACCGCCCTGGCCACCCAGACCCTCCCGAAGACCCGCATCTTCGTGGCGCCCGAGTACCTCACCGCCGACCGCGCGGTGCTGACGGGCGCCTCCTACCATCACTTGCGTAACGTCCTGCGCTTCAAGCCCGGCGACGAGGTCCTCGTCTTCGACGGCGCCGGCCGCGAGTGCTTCGGCGTGCTCGAGCTCTACCAGGGCGAGACCGCCGTGGTGCGCATCCTGGGCGACGCCGGCCGCAGCACGGAATCCGCCCTCGACCTGACCATCGCGCCCTGCCTGGCCAAGGGCAAGAAGATCGACCTCGTCGTGGAGAAGGCCATCGAGCTCGGCGCCGACCGCATCTGCGCCGTCACGAGCGAACGCAGCGTGGGCCGCCTCGACCCCGCCCAGGCCCTCGACCGCGTCGAGCGCTGGCGGCGCATCGCCAAGTCCGCCGCCGAGCAGAGCGGGCGCACCGTGATGCCCGTCGTCGAGCGCATCCGCACCTTCGAGGAGTTCGTCGCCAACAAGCCCGCCGACGCCCTCGGCCTCATGTTCACCACCGGCGCCGAAAAGGATCCCGCCGCGACGCTGAGGCAGCGCTTCCCCGACGTGACGCGCGTGATCGCGCTCATCGGCCCCGAGGGCGGCTTCTCACCGGAGGAGATCGAGGTGGCGCGCCGCCACGGCTTCATCTCCGTGGGCCTCGGCCCGCGCACCCTTCGCGCCGAAACGGCGGCCATCGTGGCCGCCGCCGTCTGCCAGCACCTTTGGGGCGACCTCGGCCGCAGCGCCCCGGCGACAGCGGGAGGCATCCTCTTTGAAGTTTCTCCATGTGATGGATCCCATCGACCGGATCGACATCACCAAGGACACGTCGTTCGTTTTCATCCGCGAATCCCAGGACCGCGGCCACCAGAACTTCTACTGCGGCATCTCCGACCTCGCCTTCGACCGCGGTCGCGTGGTGGTCCGCGCCGCCGCGCTGCGGGTCTCCGAGGTGCAGGGCCAGCACGCCGAGATGGGCGAGTTCGCCTGGACGCCGGCCGAGGACTTCCACTGCGTCTTCATGCGCAAGGACCCGCCGTTCGACACCGAGTTCTTCTTCGCCACGCACGTGCTGAGCCTCATCGACCCGGCCAGGACCTTCGTCTTCAACAGCGCCCACGGGCTGCGCGAAGCCACCGAGAAGATGTTCATCCTGCGCTTCCCGGAACTGATCGCCGAGACCATGGTGTCGGCCAGCCCGGACGCGATCCTGGATTTCCGCGACCGCGTGGGCGGCGACATTGTGGTGAAACCGCTCGACGGCTGCGGCGGCCTCGGCATCTTCCGCATCGCTCGCGGCGACCTCAACACGTACTCGATCCTGGAAACCTCCACGCGCCACGGCATCCGGCCGGTGATGGCGCAAAGGTTCCTGCCCGAGTCGCGCGTCGGCGACATGCGGCTGCTGTACCTCGATGGCCAGCCCCTCGGCGCGATCAAGCGCGTGCCCAAGGAGACCGACCTGCGCGGCAACATCCACGTGGGCGGCACCGTGATCCCCGCCCAGATCACCGCGCACGAAACGGCGATCTGCCATGCGCTGAGGCCGTCGCTCGACGCGCTGGGGATCTACTTCGCCGGGCTGGACGTGATCGGTCGCTACCTTACGGAGGTAAACGTGACTTCGCCGACAGGAGTGCAGGAGAGCAACCGGATCGGCGGCGTGAGGCTCGAGACGAAGGTGATCGAGTTTGTGGAGGGGAAGTGCGGGGGGTTGGCGAGGTAGCGCGCGTTCGCGCGCATTTGCACTCCGGCCGGTATTGGCCGTTCTCTCCGATCAGCCCGGCGTCGTCTCGACCGCCCGCGGCATCCCGCTGAGCAGAAGCTCGCCCATGTCGACCTTCGCGCTGGCGTGGTCGATGTCGATGCCGACCAGGGCACCGTCCTTGTCGTAGTCCAGGACGATGCCGGCGGAGATCTCCCGGCTCTCGGCGCTGGGGCGCTCGGCGAGGTCGATGTAGAGGGAGTCGGTTTCGGGGTAGTAGTTCAGCTTCATGGGCGGAACCGCCTGTCGAGGAATGCGTTGTGGATGGTGAGCCCGTCCTCGAGCGTGACCACCCGAAGATAGTAGCCGGGCAACCCCGGAATGGAACCCCAGAAGCGGATCCGGCCGTCGCCTTGCTGTTCCACACGGACCGGGGACTGGACGACCAGGACGCACCACCGTTTCTGGAGGTAGGGGCGCCGGGGAAGGACCTGCTCCTCGAAGTAGCGAGTGAACCGGAAAGGGACCATCCCGACGAGGTCTATGGACTGCGGAGTCGGCCATCGATCCCCAGAGTGTAATGTTCGAGCCCTTCGGCATCGGCCGGCTTGAGGCGCCCAGGCCCCGTCTTCTCTCCTGCGGCCGCGTCCTTGGAGAGCCCCGATCGAAAGCGACAAGGCGTCGAGCCGGGCTGCAGGGAGGCCCCCGCGCATTCTCACGCCGACTAACTGCCGCTTTGCCGGCTTGCGGTCCCGCAAGGCCCCGCGCTAGGGTGCCCAAGTGATCGCGATCGAGAATATGGAGGCGGTTCGAGAGGTAGCCCGCAGCTATCCCGGCCTCCGGCTGCTCGTCCTGCACGGCTCGCGTGCGCGGGGCGATTCCACGATCCGATCCGACTGGGATTTTGCCTATCTCGGCGACGAGAACCTGGACGGAATGGAACTGCGAAGCCGCCTGGTCGGCGCCCTTGGCCGCGACGACCTGGACCTGGCGAACCTCTCCCGCGCTGGAGGACTCCTCAATTTCCAGGTCGCCTGCGATGGGGTCGCGCTCTTCGAACGCGACCCCGGCACGTTCGAGGAGTTCTGCCTTCAAGCCGCGACGTTCTGGCTCGATATCGAGCCCGTGATCCGCGCCGAACACGAGGCGATCCTCCGCGCGCTCGGATGAAGGGCCTCGACGCCGACGTTCTCGCCCAGGCCGGCCACCTCGATCGCGCGCTCGCCGAAAGGCTGGCCCGGGCAGCGGGGTTCCGGAACGTGGTCGCCCATGCCTACGAGGGCATCGACATGGCCAGGGTCCACGCCGCCGCCACCGATGGCCCGGACGACCTCAAGGCCTTTCTCCGGATCGCGCGCGATATCGTGGTTCCCAAGGTCGGGAGTTCGGGCAGCTGAAGGGGCACGGGGGCTGCATCCTATCGATGGCACTGCGGGCGCCTCGGAATCGTGCCGGTCAGCCCCGACTCCCCCGCCATACCTGAAGATTTGACCGGCCCGCGGACCGGCGCTACACACCCTTGGCGCGGCCAGCCCGCGCCCTCGCCTCCCGGCACGTGCCCAGGTAGCTCAGTTGGTAGAGCAGGGGACTGAAAATCCCCGTGTCGCTGGTTCAATTCCGGCCCTGGGCACCACTACCTTCCACAGATCAATCGCCCTGCCCGTCCTTGTCACGCCATCCACGCCCATTGGCTCGTCCGGTGCTCCTCGATGGTGTAGCGCCTCCCAGGGCGCCGGATCGCATCCCCTATGAGACCGCGCTGCCGATGGTTCCATCGGTCGATTCCGCCGAGTTCCGCCTCCAGGTCACGGATCTCTTCAGTCCTCCGCCGAATGTAGTCATGCAGAGCCTCAACGGCGCGATAATTCACCGAGAGGTTGTAGAGAATGAAGTACGTCACGCCCCGAGAGGCCCTTCGCGCCTGCTCCCCGCCCCGCCCTACCGCACCCCCACCACGCAAACATCCCCCTCACAAACAAACCCGTCCGCGCAGTGCTCGTCGCCATCACATTCGCAGCAAGTGTAGGCGCAGCAGTACCTCTCCACCTCTTCGTGGGAGCAATCGGAGTCCTCGAAGCATTCGTCAATCACGACGGAACTGCTGGTGCTCGTGGTAGTCGTGGTCGTGGGACAAGCCAGCAGGTCCTCGCTGTTCACGGAACGTTGCAGCACGGCCAGCGCATCGGTCGCCGTGATCGCGCCCGAGAGGTTCACGTCGCACCAGAGCAGTTCGCAGAAGGCCAGGCGGACTGCCGTGCGAAGCACGTGCAGGGCGTCGGCGACGGTCACGTTACCGTCGCCGGTGGGATCGCCGCAGCTCGCTCCTTCGGGCGAGCGGCCGTTCAGACGGACGAGCCACAGGGCGCCGTCCTCCGGAAGGTGGACGGCAACGTCGCGCAGGCCGTTGTCGTCCACGTCGTCGATCGTATCGACCACGGTCACTGAAAAGCCCCATGGCAGTTCGGACGGGTAGCCGCGGTACTCTTCGACCCCTCCCACAGCCCCGCCGTCCTCGTAAAGAAGGAGGTCGAAGCCGTTGGACCTGGCCAGCAGAAGGTCGGTCGTGCCGTCGAAGTCGAAATCGGAATACTCGACGATTCCCTGGAATGCTTCGCCGGAGGTGTCCTGCAGGCGGTGCGCGACGACCTCGCCCGCGGAATTGAGGCGAAGGGCATGGGTGAGAGCGGCGGGCTGGAAGCCGGTGCCATCGCCGGCGGCTGTCGCGAACAGCTCGCCTTCTCTCATGGTGAGGAAGCCGCCAAGGGCGCTGCGGGCTGCCACCGCGTCGTCGAATCCGCTATCGTCGTCGCCGAGGCGCTGCACCCCGATGACCGACAGGCCGGCGCCCATGCGAATGATCCACACCGCGCCTCCGTTGAAGCGGACGAGGTCGCTTCCCTTGGCGCCGATCGCGAGATCGGCGTGGCCGTTTCCGTCGAGGTCGCCCACTGCCGCGATCGCCGATCCGAAAGCGTCGAACTCGGCGGGCGCTCCGGCCAAGCCGGCCGTCAGCGCGCTGAGCTTGTGAAAGGCCTTGGCCGTACCGTCTGCCGCCAGGGTTACGATCCACACCGCGCCGGCATTCTCGGCGCCGTCGTCGTCGCCGATGGTCCCGACGGCAAGGTCCGGAACGCCGTCCCCATCCACGTCGCCGATCGCGGCGAGCGACGTGCCGAATCCGTCTTCATCCGACAGCGCAGCGGCCAGGGGACCGGACGCTGCGCCGATCTTCACGGTGGACGCGACGTCCCCATTGACCGCAAGCAGGAGAATGGAGACGGCGCCGCGGTCGGGGCCGCCGTCGTCGTCGGCCGGCACGCCCACGGCCAGGTCGGAGCGGCCGTTGCCGTCCAGGTCGCCGAGGCTGACCACCGACTGGCCGTAGTAGCTGGGGTACCAGAGAGGATGGGCCGCAAGAGCGGTGGCGATCTTGCGAGCCTCGAGCACCCGCGGTGGAAAAGCCTGGGCCGTCCCGGCCGCAAGTACGGACAGGACGCCCAACGTGGAGAACAGCGAAACGAACCTGAATGAAGGAAACATACCGGCCTCCGCTTCTCGTATCCGCTGACGCGGCACCTATGGCAATCCTGGAACCCGCGTATCCCCGCACTCCGGCCCGGCGCGCAACCGACCCGCCCCCCACGAGCCACCAGATCCGCCAAACGTCGTCGCACCCCGCCGATTCCCTGCTATCTTCTCCTATGGACCCCGCCGGGCCCCGGCAGCGTACGTCGCCACCGCACCACCGGCCGGGAAGAGGAGAATTTCCTATGCGACGCCGATCGATCTTCGCTGCCACGTTGGTTCTGGCACTGCTGCCCCAGGCGGGCCTCGCCCAGCCCTCCCCTTGCGATCCGTCCGCCGACGGCCTGGTCGCCTGGTATCCGGCCGATGGGAACGCCAACGACGAGGCCGGCGGCAACGACGGCACCTTGGAGAACGGCGCGACTTACGGGCAGGGCCGCTCGGGGCAGGCTTTCCAACTGGACGGGGACGACGATTTCGTCTCAGCTCCCGCGATCGAAGCGACCGATCCCTTGTTCGCCGGCACGCTGGCAGCGTGGGTGAACGTGGATGCCCGCCCTTCGGAGGCCGGACACGCAATGACCGTGATCGGCCGCGGCGGCGACGGCCAGGACTTCGACCTGCAGATCGGCGAGGACGACAGGTTCTACTTCTCGGTCGGCGACGGGATCCGCGCCGCGTCGTCGCGGATCGTGAAGCCCGGCACGTGGTACCACCTGGCCGCCACGTGGAATTCCGTTGAAGGACTTCGCTTCTACGTCGCCGGGATCCAGGAGGGCACCAATGCCGAACTGGTCGAGCGCGAGGCCGGAGGCCAGCCCCTGCGCATCGGCGACCATCCGTTCTCGGGGCCGACCCGCCTGCAAGGTCGCATCGACGACGTGAGGATCTACGACCGCGCTCTCGATGAAGAGGAAGTCGCCGAACTTGCCTGCGTATTCCCGGGAATCTGCGGCGACGCCAACAACGACGCGACCGTGAACTCTTCCGACGCGCTGAGGATCCTGCGTGCCGCCGTCGGCCAGGACGTGGACTGCCCGGCCGTGCGCTGCGACACCAACGACGACGGTAACGTGATCGCCTCGGACTCGCTGCGCACGCTCCGATATGCGGTTGGGCAGGACCTGGTGCTGGCCTGCCCGGCGATCTAGAGGCGCGGCCCGGGCCTCCTCCTCGCCGGTCGCAAGGATCGCCCCGGAATCGATGCCGACGCCTCCCGAGGGAACGCTTTCCACCGGGTCGGTGTCACCTCCGCCCATGGTGATAGCTTCCACAGCCCTGTCCCCCTGGAGGCCCTCATGATGATCCGCAGGCAGATTTCACTTACCTCGCTAACCCTGTCGATCTTCGCCGCAAGCGCCCACGCCGCGCCCGTCCCGGTCGCAACGCGAAGACTGGTCATGGACAGCTGCCTTGTGACCGGGAATGACGAAGGCGCCCATCTTTTCCTCGCCGAGATCAGCAGTTCCACCTTCGATGCCAACGACACCGGCATCTACGTGCTGAAGAAGGTGAGGCTGCTTGCAACTTCGGTTTCCGACAATGAGCACGCGGGTATTTACGGAGTGAAGGTGATCGCGATCGGTTCCGCCATCGACAATAACTGCGTCACTCCGAACCTCGAATGCGGCGACCTGGTCGTCCGCCGTCGCCCCCGCCTCATCGACACAACCTGCGCCACCACCTTCGACGACCTGAGAAACACCGACTGGAACGTTTGCTCCGAGGACTGAGCGCCGTCGGGCTCAGCCTGGCTCGCTGCTGATCGACTCGCCGCCTTCAGCGTCGTCTTCCAGACTCGCCGCCACTTCCGCATCGGCTTCGGGGAACTCCGGGGCTTGCGTGCTGCCGCCCCGCTTCAGGTTCCCGCGATATCGGTACAGCAGCGCCATCCCCGCCACCGAAGCCAACGTAGCGAGGAACACGAAACCGGCGACCCCGTGCTCGAGCATCGTCGTCTGGGCTTCGACCTCTTCGCGCGTCCAGATTTCGGCCGGGGGATAGAGGAGTGCGGCCCAAAGCCCCAGCGCGACCGCCAGGCCGCAGGCGCTCACCGAGTAGAACAGCAGCGCCTTGACGTCGAGCTCGGCCAGCTCCGCCTCGATCCTCTCCAGCAAGGACGTGAACGTCGAACTCACGGGTTCCTCCCAAGTGATCGCGGACTCGGCATCATCCTAGCGCAATGGATCGATCTTGAAAGGGGCAAGAGCGCAGGTCAGGACAGCCGCAGGCCCTGCCGCCTCAGGCGCATTCCACGCAGGTCAGCGTCACGGCCTGGCCCACGGCGGACCTCAGCACCAGCAGGGCATCGGTGGCGGTGATTCCGCCGGCGCTGTTCACGTCGCAGCGACAGAGAAGGCACTGCACCGTGCCGACGGCGGCCCGGAGGGTGGCCAGCGCATCGGCAGCCGAGATCACGCCGTCGAGGGACGGGTCGCCGCAGTTGGTCGGGGGAAAGAACTCGAAGGCGCACGCGGAGAACTCCGACGTGTTGCCCGTGGCCGCCTCGGTCGCGGTGGCCGTGACGGCCACGCCTTCGGCCACCGTGCCGGGCAGGTTCACGTTGAACTTCTCGCCGTCCTCCGACGAAAGCACCACGTCGGCCTCCCCGAGGAAGTCCGCGCCTTCGCCGTGGCCGGACTCGTCGCACTCCGGGCTGGCATAGAAGCGCAGGGTGTAGGTGGCGTTCACCGTGCCGTTCGGGACGTCCAACCCGCCGAAGAAGTCCACGCTGCCCGGTGCGGAGACCTCGAAATCGAAGACGGGGAAGTTCTGCGTTTCGTTGGCGCCGCCGTCGGCGTCGCCGGTGTCGTTGGCGGTGACGCCGGGCGTGCCTCCATCGCCGTCGATGATGTCGATGCCGAGCCCTTCGTTGTCCGCGATGCTGTTCACCAGGATCTCGTGGCCCACGCCCTCGGCGATACCGATGCCGGCCAGGCCGTTGGCGCGGATCACGTTGCCGGCGGCTTGGACCTCGCTGCCGATGGTGGCGCCGCTTTCGAGGAGCAGGATGCCGTAGTCCGCGTTGCCCAGATCGCCGTCTCCAGTGGCGTCGCCGCCGACGATGTTGTTGAGAATCACCGTGTCGAAGCCGTCGTCGCGGATGCCGTCGCCCCCGCTGGCCGACACGATGTTGCGCTGTGCAGGATCGGGACCGCCGATCACAGCGCCGGTGGTTCCGCCCGTGATGACGATGCCGGATCCCCCGTTGCCGAGACCCTGGGCCCCGATCGCATCGGTTCCGATGAAACAGCCTTCGACGCGGATTCCCGTGCTCCCGCCGCTGCTGGGGTTGATCGCAACGGCCGTGTTCGGCGCGCCGTGCACCACGAGGCCGCGGATCACGACCTCGCCTGCGCCCACGTCGAGGATGAACTTGGTGATCGGGGACAGAGCCGACCCGTCGAGCACGATCATGAGGTCGGCGTCGGTCCCGAAGCCCAGGGTGTTGGGCAGGGAACTCGGCTGCGAGTAGCCGTCGATGAACACCGGGGCGGTGATCGACAGGAACGTGGCCGGCGTGATCACGTGGGGACCCGCGCCGGGAATGTCGAAGAGGATGGTATCCAGCGCCGGGTTGCCGTTGGCGAAAAGGATGGCCTCGCGCAGCGATCCGGCCCCGCTGTCGTTGGTGTTGGTGACCACGAACTCTTCGCCGCCTTCGACGATCGCGATGTTCGCCGCGAACTCGCTGGTCGATCCGTCGGCTGTGTTCTGGGCGGTCGCGCTGAGGGTCAACGGCACGTCCGGCAGCACACCCACCGGGAAGAACTCGTCGAACACGGCGGTGGTCTGCCCGTCCGCGATCAGCACTTCGGCCGTGCCGATCTCGCTTTCTCCTTCCCCGAATCCGCTCGGGTCGGGCTCCTGGTTCACGTAGAAGCGAAGCAAGTAGGTACCGGGATGCGACTCGAGCTCCCCCTCCACGGCCAGCTCCGAATCGCTGAGGCGGGCCTTGGTGAACACAGGGAAGTTCTGCAGGCCGTTGGCCCCCTCGTCCACGTCGCCCGCGTCGTTGACGGTGACGCCGTTCGGGGAGAGATCGATGCCGATGCCGCCGTTGTCGAAGATGCTGTTGGCGCCGATGGCCACGCGCCCGATCACGCCCGCCTGCACGCGGATGCCGTTGGTCGCGTTGCCGGCGATCACGTTCTGGGTGTCGATGCCGCTGCCGCCGATGGAACTCAGCCCGGTCGCGGAGGCAACGAGGATGCCGGTGCCGTTGCCGAGCACGGCGTCCCCGGCGGCGTTGGTGCCGATGAGGTTGCCCACCACGCTCACCCCGAAGCCACTCAGCTGGACCCCCGAGCCGTTGTTGCCGGAGATCAGGTTGCGATTGCCGACCGCAGCGCTGCCGATCGAGGCGCTGCCTTCCACCACGATCCCGAAGCCGCCGCTGGAGTCCACGTTGCCCGAGAAGTCGGTACCGATGAAGCAGCCGCGGATGGTGGCCGTGGGGTCGCCCGAAACCTCGATTCCGATCGCTTTGACCGGGATGTTCTTGATGGCGATGCCCTGGATGGTGGTGGGCCCGTTGGTGATCCGAAGCGCCGCTTCGCCGACGGTGAGGGCCGAAGCGTCCAGCTCGATGCGGAGCGCGGCGTTGGTGGCGCCCAGAGGCACGGTGTTCCTGGCCGATCCGGGCTGGGAGTAGCCGTCGAGCACCAGCGGCTGCGTGATGTCGGGCAGGTTGCCGCCGATGGTCTTCAGGACCGGTGTCGAGGGAATGTTGAAGTTGATGACATCGGCCGCGGCGGTCGCGTTGGCGTCGGTGATGGCCTGGTGGAGGGAGCCCGCCCCGCTGGTGTTGGTGTTGGTGACGACGAAGGTCGCGCCACTGGCCGGGGCGGCTGCGAACAGCAGAAGAACGGCCACGGCCGCGCGGGGGATGAACATGTCGATGCTCCTTGGGAGGTGGGTCGGACGAAAGGAAAACGCCACGATCAGGCGTCCTCGCCGGCGGCGGCGGACAGGGCCGGCGGGGGATTCAGCGACTCGAGGAGGATGCCGCGGACGAAGGCCCACAACTCGTCGAGGCTCCGGAAGCTGGCCTGCTCACCGCTGGCCACGTGCTGGACCCGCCCCCGGAACACTCCGGTCTCGGGCCCGGCCTCGGCGGCGAACTGCAGTACGAAGGCTTTTTGCTGGGGAAAGGCAGGGCCCCTGGCGGGGCTCCCGGGAAAGTCGCGCGTGTCCATGGGAGCAGCATCCACCGGATGCCGTCCCCAGGTCTTTCAAGAGTTCTTGAGTTTCTCTTGAAACGCGCGGGTCGCGAAGAAGCTCAGCCTGTGGTGGCGCGGCGCAAAAGCGTCTCGAAGATGCCCGTCTCCAGCGCAGCGATCCCCGAGGCCGTGGCCTGGGCCTGCTCGATCAGCCCCGCCCTCTCCTTCCCCTCGGCGACTCCCGCGGCCGCCAGTTGCCCGGACAGCTGCGTCCAGGAGGCCGCCGAGCGCCGCATGTCTTCCACCGTTGCCGCATCCACCAGGTCCGGCAGCCGCTGGTGGGCCGACTCGAGGAACTCGGAGTACAGGTTGCGGAAGTTGCGGTCAAGAATGCAGAAACAGCCTTATCCGCCGCGGAGAAAAGACTTACCAACGCGCAGGCGACCACTGCGGAAGATTTGGCAAGCGCTCTCCTACAGGTAACCAACGCCAAAAACACGCTTGATTCCGCA
>JBHEPB010000256.1:0-28996 GCA_046260515.1 Binatia bacterium | reverse complement strand
GCGACCGCCGCTACCAGGCCATCCTTCCCCTGCGCGGCAAGATTCTCAACGTGTGGCGCGCCCGCTTCGACCGCACGGTTTCGTCCGACGAGATCCGGGTGCTGATCACGGCCCTCGGCATGGGCATCGGCGACGCCGAAGGCGACAAGAACCTCGAGAAGCTGCGCTATCACACCATCGTGATCATGACGGACGCCGACGTGGACGGATCCCACATTCGCACGCTGCTGCTCACGTTCTTCTACCGCCATTTCCGCGAGCTCATCGAGAACGGGCACATCTTCATCGCCCAGCCGCCCCTGTTCCGTTTCCGCCGCGGCAAGACCGAGCGCTACCTCAAGGACGAGTCGGCGCTGGCCGCCCACCTCGTGGACCTCGGGGTCGAGGACGTGAAGGTCCGCTCCAAGGGCGCCTCGCGCAGCGTGGCCGGCGACCAGTTGAAGAAGGTCCTCAAGGAGCTGGCCGAGATCGACCGGCTCACCGACCTTCTGGAAAAGAAGCGCAAGAATCGCCAGGTGGCGGCCTCTGCCGCCGCCTGCGCCGAGTTGTCGTCCGAGCTTCTCGGCCAGCCCGAACAGCTGCGCGAGGTGATGGGCCGCCTCACGGCGGAGATCGCCGCCCAGTACCCCGACCTCACTCCGGTCCGCGCCGACTACCTCGCCGACGTCGAGCACAGCCGCGAGAAGGTGTCGGTGGCCTGCCGCCTCAACGGCACCAACGCGCGCACCGAGATCGACGGCACCTTCCTCGAGTCCCCGGAGTTCGTGCGCCTGCGCCGGCTGCTGACCGGCATCTCGGGCATCGGCCAGGCGCCCTTCGTGGTGAACTTCGGCAAGACCGAGCAGGAAGTGGCCAGCCTCGCGGAGCTGCACTCGGCCATCATGGCCAACGCCCGCAAGGGCACCGACATCCAGCGCTACAAAGGCCTGGGCGAGATGAACCCGGAACAGCTCTGGGCAACCACCATGGACCCCGAGTCCCGCACGCTGCTGCAGGTGCGCGTCGATGACGCCGTGGCGGCCGAGGACATGTTCGACAGGCTGATGGGCGACGTCGTCGAGGGACGCCGGCGCTTCATCGAAGACAACGCGCTCAACGTCCGCAACCTGGACATCTGATCCCGCCATGGCCGTAGCCGGAAAGAACCCCAGCATCCCCGTCGATATCGAGAACGAGATGCGTACGTCCTACCTGGACTACGCGATGAGCGTGATCGTGGGCCGCGCCCTGCCCGACGCCCGCGACGGCCTGAAGCCGGTTCACCGCCGCGTTCTGTACGCGATGAAGGAACTCGGCAACGAGTGGAACAAGGCCCCGAAGAAGTCGGCGCGCGTCGTCGGCGACGTGATCGGCAAGTTCCACCCCCACGGCGACTCGGCCGTGTACGACACCATCGTCCGCATGGCCCAGGACTTCTCCATGCGCTACCCGCTGGTGGACGGCCAGGGCAACTTCGGCTCCATCGACGGCGACCCGCCGGCGGCCATGCGCTACACGGAAGTGCGCCTGGCCCGCATCGCCAGCGAGATGCTGGCCGACATTGACAAGGAAACCGTCGATTTCGTCCCGAACTACGACGAGACCACGGTCGAGCCGGCGGTGATGCCGAGCCGCATTCCGAACCTCCTCGTCAACGGCTCCACCGGCATCGCCGTCGGGATGGCGACCAACATCCCGCCGCACAACATGAACGAGATCTGCGACGCGCTCATCGCGCTGATCGCCGATCCGGACATCAAGATCGAGAAGCTGCTGCGCATCGTGACGGGCCCGGACTTCCCGACCGGCGGCATCATCTACGGCCGCCAGCCCATCATCGACGCGTACAAGACCGGCCGCGGCATCCTCACGGTGAGGGCCCAGGCCAGCACCGAGACCGAGGAGCGCACCGGCAAGACCCGCATCGTCGTCACGGAGATCCCCTACCAGCTGAACAAGACCCGGCTCATCGAGAAGATCGCCGAGCTGGTCAACGACAAGAAGCTCGAGGGCATCTCCGACCTGCGCGACGAGTCCGACCGCGACGGGATGCGCATCGTCATCGAGCTCAAGCGCGACGCGATCCCCCTGGTGGTGCTGAACAACCTCTACAAGTTCACGCCGATGCAGGAGTCCTTCGGCATCATCCTGCTGGCGCTGATCGGCGGGCGGCCGCGCCTCGTGGGCCTCAAGGTCCTGCTGGAGGAGTTCCTCTCCCACCGCATCGACATCATCACGCGCGCCACGGCGTTTGACCTGCGCAAGGCCGAAGCCCGCCTGCACCTGCTCGAGGGCCTCAAGATCGCCCTCGACAACCTCGACGCGGTGATCAAGCTGATTCGCGCTTCCAAGGACGCTGCCGAGGCCAAGGAAGGCCTGATGACGCAGTTCGGCCTGAGCGAGATCCAGGCCCAGGCCATCCTGGACATGCGCCTGCAGCGCCTCACGGGCCTCGAGCGCGACAAGATCCTTCAGGAACACGCCGAGACCGTGAAGCTCATCGAGCGCCTGCGCGCGATCCTCTCGGACGAGGCCGAGGTCCGCAAGATCATCGTCGAGGAACTCCACGGGCTGAAGAAGCACTACGGCGACCCGCGCCGCACCCAGATCGTGGACGCCTCGGGCGAAATCACCATCGAGGACATGATCGTCGAGGAGGAGATGGTCGTGACCGTCTCCCACGAGGGTTACATCAAGCGCAACCCGGTCACCCTGTACCGCCAGCAGCGCCGCGGCGGGCGCGGCAAGGTGGGAGCGGCGACCAAGGGCGACGACTTCATCGCGCAGATGTTCACGGCCTCCACCCACGACTACATCCTCTTCTTCACGAACCGGGGACGCGTGTACTGGAAGAAGGTCCACGAGGTGCCCCAGGCCGGACGCGCCGCCCGCGGCAAGGCCATCGTCAACCTGCTCCAGCTCGGCCCCGGCGAGAAGCTCTCGGCCTTCCTGTCCGTGCGCGAGTTCCGCGAGGATTCCTACGTCCTGTTCGCGACCGCCCGCGGCGTCGTCAAGAAGACGCCGATGCTCGAGTACTCGCGGCCCCGCTCCAGCGGCATCATCGCCATCAACCTCGCCGACGACGACGAGCTGATCGCCGCGCGCCTCACCACCGGGCAGGACCAGGTCGCCCTGGCCACGCGCAGCGGCCAGCTGGTGCGCTTCAACGAGGGCGAGGTCCGGGCCATGGGCCGCGGCGCCGGCGGCGTGCGCGGCTGCAACGTGGACGACGAGGACCGCGTGGTGGCCATGGAGATCGTCCGCCCCGGGGCGAGCCTGCTCACCGTTTCGGCCAACGGCATGGGCAAGCGCAGTTCCATCGACGACTACCGCCTCACCCGCCGCGGAAGCGTCGGCGTGAAGACGATGAACGTCACCCCCAAGACCGGCCTCGTGGTCGGCGTGCTCCAGATCGTCAGCAACGATGACGAGGTCATGATCGTGACCAACGGGGGCAAGATGATCCGCATCGCGATGGAGAACGTCCGCGTGATGAGCCGCAACACCCAGGGCGTGACCCTCGTGAAGATGGATTCCGAAGCCGAGGAACACGTCGTTTCGGTGGCTCCCGTGGTGGAGAAGGATACGGGCGGGGACGAGGAGTGAGCCCTCGATGACCAGGGTGGCCGTGATCGGCGCAGGGAGCTGGGGCACGGCCCTGGCGAGCCTGCTCTGCGGCAAAGGCTACCACGTCGTCCTCTGGTCCAGGGGCAGCGAAGTCGCCGACTCGGTCAACGGGCATCACGAGAACCGCCCCTACCTCCCCGGCATCGCGCTTCCGGCGGCGCTGCGCGCCTCCACCGACCTTCACGAGGCCCTCGACGGCGCCGAACTGGTGGTGGCCGTGGTGCCCTCCCTGGCGATGCGCGACACCATGGAGAGGGCCGCGCGGGTGATGCGGCCCGACGCCCTGGTCGTCTCGGCCAGCAAGGGCATCGAGGACGACACTCTCCTGACCATGCACGGGGTCATCGCCGAGGCGGTGGGCGACGGGGACCGCGTCTGCGCCTTGTCGGGACCGAGCTTTGCGGTCGAGGTGGCCGGGGGACAGCCGGCCGTGGTGGTTGCGGCAGCCACCACCGACGCCACGGCCGAAAGGGTGCAGCACTACTTCCACGCGCCCATGCTGCGCGTCTACCGCAGCACGGACATGGTGGGCGTCGAGCTCGGCGGGGTGGTCAAGAACGTCATGGCCATCGCCACCGGCGTCTCTGACGGCCTCGGCTACGGGCTGAATGCCCGCGCGGCGACGATTACCCGCGGCCTGGCCGAGATCGTCCGGCTGGCGGTGTCCATGGGCGGCCGGCCCGAGACCCTCTCCGGCCTCGCGGGCATCGGCGACCTCGTGCTGACCTGCACGGGCGACCTCTCCCGCAACCGGCAGGTGGGACTGCGCCTCGGGCGCGGGGAGAGCATCGACTCGATCCTGGGCAGCATGAGGATGGTCGCGGAGGGGGTGCGCAACACCAAGGCCGTGCTCGAACTGGCCAAGCGCCAGGGGGTGGAGATGCCCCTCGTCGAGTGCTCCTACAAGGTTCTCTACGAAGGGCTTCCCCCGGGACAGGCTCTCGAAGAACTGTTCAGCCGGTCTCTCAAGCCGGAATTCCACTGAGAGGCTCAGGGCCTTCCCCGACCGGAGGGATTGTCGGGGAGGCAAGCCCCCCTGTGCGTTGACAATCCGGGCCTCCGCTGACAGAAGCGCGGCTTGCGGTTTTTTGACCGCGCGCCCGTACAGGGCCGTACCGCCGAGGATCAGCTACCGTGAAGAGAACTTATCAGCCCAGCAATCTGAGACGGCGTCGCCGTCATGGTTTTCGTGCTCGCATGGCCACCCCGGGTGGTCGTCTGGTGCTGAAGAGGCGTCGCGCGAAGGGTCGCAAGCGTCTGACGGTCGTGACGCCCCCCAAGCCCGGGCGCCGGTAGAACGGACTTTCGGCTGACACGGGCGCGCCGCGTCCGCTCGCGCAAGGATTTTCTTCGGATCCAGCGTGGCAGGCGTGGCAAGGCGAGCCGGCATTTCCTGGTGCTCCAGAGCCCCGGCACGACCAGCGAGACACGCCTCGGAATCACGGCGAGTCGCAAGGTCGGGGGATCTGTCGAGCGGAATCGGGCAAAGCGGCTCGTCCGAGAATTTTTTCGACTGCATCGTGCAAAGTTGCAGCCAGGCTCCGACATTGTCGTCATCGTGAGAGCCGGCGCGGAAAAATTGAGCTTGCAGCATGCGGAATCGGAATTGGGCAGCATTCTTCTCGGGGACGCCTTCGAACGGCTCGAACAATGAGCCCAAGGGCGTGATGTTCCCGGTGTTCTCCGGCCTGATCGCGGCAGCCCTGCTGGGTGGGATCTCCCTCTACCGCAAGTGGATCTCGCCGTTGCTGGGACCGAACTGCCGCTTCCATCCGACCTGCTCCAGCTATGCCGCCGAAGCGATTGTCCTGCATGGACCGTTTCGCGGCACCGCGCGTGCTCTGGGGCGCCTTGCCCGTTGCCATCCACTCTGCGATGGCGGCTACGACCCGGTCTCCTAGGTCCGCGACTTCCCGTCGCGGTACCCGGGCCGACGAAAGGAACCTGCTGCAGCCGCTGGAGGCGGCAGCGTGGAAAGTAGACTAGCGTTGGCTCTCGCCCTGTCGCTCGGCATTCTCGTCGGGTTCCAGGTGCTGTTCCCCCCCCAGAAGCCCGAGTCGGCGCCCCCCGGCGCCGCCGCGCCCACGTCTGTGGCCTCGCCGGCGCCCGCCGATCCCTTCCAGGTAGGGACGGTCCCTGCGGCGGAGTCCGCGGTTTCCGATCCGGGTTTCATCCTCGAGGTCCGGGCCCCGCTCTACAAGGCGCGTTTCGCCTCGCGGGGCGGTCGCCTGGCCGGCTTCGAACTGACCGGCTACCGCAAGGATCCCCACTCGGGCAGTGGACCCTACGACCTGGTCCATGCCAACGGGGCCTTGCCCCTGGCTCTGCTGTGGCGCAGCGAGGCCGGTGCCATCGTGGACGACCGCTCGGTCCTCTACGAAATCACCAGCACGGCCGGCGAGGTTCAGCCCGGCCAGAGCGCGGTGGTGACGATGAAGGGCCGGACCAGCGCCGGGGCCACCATCACCAAGACCCTCGTGCTTCCGGGGGATTCCTACCTTCTCGACTTCAAGGTTACCACGGAGGGCTTCCCCGCCACCCCTCTGGCGGTCGGATGGTCGCGGCAGTTGCACACGGCCACCGGCCGGTCGGACGTGGAAGGCGCGGTCGGCTATTTCGACAACACTCTCGAAAGCTTCGTGGCTTCCACCATGGAGGAGACGGAGGTCGTCGAGGGCAAGGCGGCCTGGGCCGGTTACGCCGAGCACTACTTCCTGGCGGCCTTTGTCCCGAGGGACGAATCTCCGCTCAAGCTGGTGGCGTCGGCGGCTGAGGGGGCCGGCCATGCGGCGCTGTGGACCGCCGTCCCCGCGACGGGGCTCGACTACGGCCTGTACGTCGGCCCCAAGAGCTTCGAGGAGCTGGAGAAGGCTGACGCCAGCCTGGTCCACGCCATCGATCTCGGCTGGTTCTGGTTCGTGGCCAAGCCCCTGTTCCTGGCCTTGCGCATGATCGAGGCCGCCGTGGGCAACTACGGATGGGCCATCATCCTGCTGACGGTGGCGGTGCGCGTGGCCTTCTACCCCGTCAACCAGAAGCAGATGGAAGCGATGAAGGGGATGCAGCGCATCCAGCCCGAAGTGAAGAAGCTCCAGGAGCGCTTCGCGAACGACCGCGAGAAGATGAACGCCGAGATGATGGAGCTGTACCGGCGCCACAAGGTGAACCCGCGGGCGGGTTGCCTGCCGATGCTGATCCAGCTTCCCGTGTTCATCGGCCTCTACAATGTCCTCCTCCAGTCCATCGAACTGCGCCACGCGCCGTTCTTCGGCTGGATGAACGACCTGTCCCAGCCGGACCGCCTGGGCTCGCTCGCGATCCCCTTCGTGGAACCCGCCGGAATCCCGGTCATGACCCTCCTGATGGGAGCGAGCATGATCCTTCAACAGAAGATGACACCCAGCACCGCCGATCCCGCGCAGCAGCGGATCATGATGATCATGCCCGTCGTCTTCACGGTCATGTTCGTGAATTTCCCCGCCGGGCTCGTTCTTTACTGGCTGTCCAACAACGTCCTCTCGATCGGGCAGCAGTGGCTGTCCAATCGCCAGGGCAAGTGAGAGGCCGCATGTCGACCAGCATCGAAGCACAGGGACACACCGTCGACGAGGCGATCCAGATCGCGCTCAACCAACTCGGCGTCAGCCGCGACAAGGTCGAGATCGACATTCTCCATCATCCGAGGCGCGGGGTGCTCGGCATCGGCGCCCGCCGCGCGAAGGTGAGGGCGACGATCCGCGAGAGCGTGATGCTCGACGGCGAGGAGTTCGACATGTCGGGAGGCAGCGACCTCGACGACAAGCCGAGGCGCCGCCGCCGCCGTGGAGGCCGCAGCCGCGGCGAGGGCGGATCGGAGACGGGCACCGAGGCGCCGGCGGCCGCAGCGGCCCCTCGTCCCGCCCCGGGCCGCGAGCCGGGCCGGCCGGAAGGGGACCGACGCGGAGGCGGAAGGCGCGGAGACGATGGTGGCCGCGGCCGCGACGACCGCCGCGGTGGGCGTGGCCAGGGCGGCGACCGCCAGGGCGGGCAGGCCGCTAGCGAGGGGTCTTCGGGGCGCCAGGGCGGACAAGGCGGACAAGGTGGACAAGGCGGCCGCGGCGGCCAGCAGCGTGGCGGCCAGCAGCGCGACCAGCGCCAGCCCCGCGAGGGCGGCCAGCCAAGGGATGGTTCCCAGCAGCGCGACCAGCAACAGCCCCGTGACGGGCAGCAGGCTCGCGATTCGCAACAGCCCCGCGAGGGCGACGGTCGTCGCCAGGGGGGCCGCCAAGGCGGCCGCGAGGACGGTCGTGAGGACGGTCGCGACCGCAGCTCCGGGCGTGGGCGCCAGGGCGGAAGAGGCCAGGACGATCGTCGCGGCGGCGGATCGGGCCGCTCAGAAGCCAACCTGGAGGCCATGCCCGGCGACGAAGGGATCTTGCCCCAGCCGGCAGCTAACCGGCCGACCGCGCCCCGCCGCCAGCAGCCGGTGGTCGAAGAGCCTCCCCTGGACGCGGAGACCCTCGAACTGGTGAGGGCCAGGGCCGACGAACTGGTGAGGGAACTGCTCGAGAAAATGGGATTCCCGGCCGAGGTCACCTCGTCCGTGGATGTCGCCGCCGGAGAGGCGGTGGTTTCGGTGCGCTCCGAGAGCGAAGGATTGCTCATCGGCCGCCGCGGCCAGACCCTCGACTCCCTTGAGCACATCGTCAACCGCATGGTGCTCCGCGGCGAATCCTACGTGGAGGGCCGCGTCCTCCTCGACATCGGCGACTATCGCAAGAGGCGGCGGGAGAGTCTCGACGAACTGGCGGCCCGCCTTCGCGGCCGCGCCGTCGATGAGCGTCGCAGCGTCCAGGTGAGCCCTATGAGCCCCCGCGACCGCAAGTACTTCGCCATGGCCTTCGCGGGCGACGACTCGGTGGAGGTGCGGGCCCTCGGCGCCGGTTTCTATCGCCGCGTCATCGTGGCGCCGGCCGGCATGGCTTCCTCGGGAATGGACGTCGAGAACGTCACGGCTGACACCGATGATCTCGACCAGCAAGACAGCGCCGGGAGGTCGATGCGGGCGCCGGAAGCCGCGCCGATCCAGGCGGAGGCCGCGCAGATCCCGGCGGAGGCCGCCCCGAATCAGACGGAAGCCGCGCCGATCGAAGCGGAAGCCGCGCCGGCCGAAACGGATATCGCGCCGATTGCCACGGAAGCCGCGGATCCCGGCACGGAGAACCCCGCGACCGAGGCGGAGAGCTGACCCGGGACGCCGGCCGGGAAGCGATGTACCGCGCCGATACGATCGTCGCCTGCGCGACGCCGGCGGGTCGCGGCGCCATCGCGATCGTTCGCTGCAGCGGACGCGATGCCCTGGCCGTCTCCCAGGCCCTGTTCCGTCCCCGCGGCCAGGGGGCTCCCGAGCCGTGGCGCATGCGCCTCGGCACCGTGATGGCCGCCGACGGTGTCACGGCCGTGGACGAGGCCCTCGGCGTCTTCTTCCCTGCTCCCCATTCCTTCACCGGCGAGGACACCTTCGAGGTCCACTGCCATGGGTCGCCCGTGGTGGTGGAACAGGTGCTGGCGAGCGCCATCGCCGCCGGCGCGCGCGCGGCCGACCGGGGTGAGTTCACCCGGCGTGCTGTCCTCAACGGCAAGCTGGACCTGCTGCAGGCCGAAGCCATCGCCGACCTCATCGATGCCAGGATGGTCGGCGGCGCTGCTGCCGCCTGGAAGCAGCTTCAGGGAGCGCTGTCCGGCGAGTTCGAGGCCATCCGGGCCAGCCTCCTCGCGGTGCTGGCCGAAGTGGAGGCCGAGGTGGACTTCACCGACGACGAGCTCCCGGCCCCGGAGTTCGGCCGCCGTAGCCAGGTCCTGGAACGGGTGGCGACGCGGCTTCAGGCCCTGCTCCAGGGGTTCGCTGCTTCGCGGCGCCAGCGCGAAGGGTGGAGGGTGGTCTTCACGGGCCGCCCAAACGCCGGCAAGTCCAGCCTGGTGAACCGACTTCTCGGCAGCGGGCGGATGATCGTGTCGGACGAAGCGGGAACCACCCGCGACGTGGTCGAGGAAACCGTGGACCTGGGCGGCGTCGCGTTCGTTCTCACGGACACTGCCGGGATACGGGAAGCCGGCGGTGCGGCGGAAACCATCGCTGTGGCGAGAGCGCTCGCCAGCGTGGCGGAGGCGGACCTGTGCGTCCTCGTTCTCGACGCCAGTCTCGGCCCCTTCGATCCGGCGGCGGCGGGGGAGCCGATCGCGCTGGGCATCGACGGCGGCTTCACGCTCGTCGTATTGAACAAGACCGACCTCGGCTTGCATATTCCCGCCGATGTCGTCGAGGGCTATCGGGCCGGTGGGGCTGTGGTACTGGAGGCCAGTGCACGGACGGGGCAGGGGTGCGCGGAAGTGGCATCGGCCCTTGTTTCGGCCGCAAGCGAGCGCATGGCCGGGGATGTGGCCGGCATCAGCCGCCTGCGGCATCGAGCGGCCCTGGAGAAGGCCCTGGAGCCGCTGGAAAGGGCCTGCCGCCTGGTGATTTCCGAGGCGGGCGCGGAACTGGCGGCGGTGGAACTGCGCACCGCGCTGGCGGAGCTTTCGACGATCAGCCGGCCCCTCGACAACGAGGAGGTGCTGGACCTGATCTTTTCGGAGTTCTGCATCGGCAAGTGACGGCGCCTCGAGCTCGCGAAGCGCCGGGCTCGCGTGCGCTCGGCCGGAGAAAAGGGAGAGCGAAATGAACGAGATGCTGGATGTCATCGTGGTCGGGGCCGGCCATGCCGGAATCGAGGCCGCCCTGGCGGCCTCGCGCATGGGTCGGCGCACCCTGCTCCTCACCATGAACCTCGACGGTATCGGCCAGATGTCGTGCAACCCGGCGATCGGGGGCATCGGCAAGGGCCACCTCGTTCGCGAGATCGACGCCCTCGGCGGAGAGATGGGGCGGGCCATCGACGAGTGCGGCATCCAGTTCCGGAAGCTCAACACCCGCAAAGGACCGGCCGTCCAGGCTTCGCGGGCCCAGGCCGACAAGGCCCTGTACCGCCTTCGCATGAAGCGGGTCGTGGAGTCGGCGCCGGGCCTGACCGCGATCCAGGCCCAGGCCGTGGATCTGATCCTCGAAGGCGATCACGTGGCCGGCGTTGTCACCGAACACGGGGAGTCCCTGTTCGCCCGCTGCGTGGTGCTCACCACGGGGACCTTTCTGAACGGGCTCATGCACGTCGGGCCCCGCCAGCAGAGCGGGGGCCGGGCGGGAGACCGGGCGGCCTCGGGTCTCACCGAGGCCCTCCAGCGGGCGGGCCTGGAGACCGGCCGCCTGAAGACCGGCACCTGCCCGCGCCTGGACGCGCGCACCATCGACTACAGCTCCCTCGAAGAGCAGCCCGGAGATCCCGAGCCGGGCGGGTTTTCCTTCGACGGCGTGGCGCCGCCCCTGGCCCAGGTGAGCTGCCACCTGACGTACACGAACGTAATAACGCACCGCATCATTTCGGAATCAATAGATCAATCGCCTATTTACAATCGTACTATCGTCTCGCGTGGGCCTCGGTACTGCCCCTCCATCGAAGACAAGGTCATGAAGTTCCCGGACCGGGACCGGCACCGGATCTTCCTGGAGCCGGAAGGGTTGGGCACCGTCGAAGTCTACCCCAACGGCCTCTCGACCTCCCTGCCCCTGAAAGTCCAGAAGCAGTTCGTCGCGTCCATCCGGGGTCTCGAGAATGCCGCGATCCTGAGGCCGGGCTACGCCATCGAGTACGATTACGTCATCCCCACCCAACTCGATGCTTCGCTCGAGGTGAAGGGCCTTCCTGGCCTCTTCCTGGCCGGACAGATCAACGGCACCACCGGTTACGAGGAGGCAGCCGCCCAGGGCCTCGTGGCGGGGATCAATGCTGCCCGCAAGGCGAGGGCGGAGCCGGCCATCGTGATCTCCCGCAGCGAGGCCTACCTGGGCGTGCTCATCGACGACCTCGTCACGCGCGGAGTGGACGGGGAGCCCTACCGCATGTTCACCTCCCGCGCCGAATACAGGCTGATGCTGAGGGAAGACAATGCGGACCGACGCCTGGGGCCTCTCGGCGCCGAACTCGGCCTTCTGGAAGACCGACGCAGGGAAGCTCTCGTCCGGAAGTCGGGGGCTATCGAGCAGGGGGTCGCGCGCCTTCGCGCCCTGAGGCTCACTCCGGATGCAACAACGCAGGCGCGCCTGGCGGCCCTTGGGGAGATGCCCCTGGCCGGCCCCGCTACGGCCGATGAGTTGCTGCGGCGGCCGGGGATTACCTACGAGGCCCTGGCGGCGGTCGCCGATCTTCCCCGGCTGGCGGCCGAGGTCGAAAGACAGATCGAGATCGAGATCTCCTACGAGGGCTACGTGCAGCGACAGTTGCAGGAGATCGAGAGGATGTCCGGCCTCGATTCGGCCCGAATCCCGAAGGACCTGGACTACGCCAAAGTCGAGGGGCTATCCGCGGAAGTCACGGAAAAGCTTAGCCAAATCGAGCCAATTACGTTGGGGCAGGCCTCCCGTATCAGCGGTATAACCCCGGCCGCGCTGATCGCCATCTCCATCCATCTGAAAAAGCGGAAGTCGGCGTGACCACGCAGGCGACGGGCGGGGAGGAGGGCCTTCTCGAGAGCGGGTGCCGGGAATTGGGCGTCGAGTTGACCGCGGCCCAGCGGGAGTGCTTGATCCGCTACCTCGACCTTCTCTACGTCTGGAACAAGGCGGCCGGCCTCACGACCATTCGCCGTCCGGACGCTGTTCGACTTCACCTCCTGGACTCCCTGGCCGCCCTCGGCGCCGTGGCCGCCGGAGAAGGCGGCCCATGCCTCGATCTGGGGACCGGCGCCGGCCTTCCCGGGATGGTTCTCGCTATCGCTCTGCCTGGGGTCCAGTTCGTGCTGGCCGAGTCCAATCGTCGCCGCTGCAGCTTCCTCCTGGAAGTGGTCAGGGTTCTGCGCGTCCCCAACGTCCGGGTCGTCGAGGGGGACGTAGATACGCTGCCCCGCGACCCCGCGTTTCCTTTGGTTATTTCCAGGGCCTTTCGTCAGCCGCCCGAATTTCTTCGCATCGCCCGGGGTTTCGTCGAGACCGGAGGAAGGGTGGTTCTTTTGATGGCGGATCCCACGTTCGCGGCCCTTGAGGCCCTGGAGACCGGAGCCGACCTGAAACTCCTCGACTGCCGGCGCCTGCATCTTCCAGCGGGAAACGAGCCACGTGCCATCGTCACCTTCCAACGGGCCTGATTCCTCCTCTGGGCCGCGGTCGGATTGTTTCACGTGAAACAATGGATCGTTGGTCGGCTTGTTTCACGCGAACATCGAAAGGCCGGGCCGCCCGCAGCCAGCACTGTTTCACGTGAAACAATTTCTGGCTCTGTGAGCTAGGGCGCTCCAAGCCAAGGACAGCCGAACGGCGCATGACCAGGGCTCTGTGCGACCCCGAATCGCCACGCCGGATTTGCTGTGGTACGCGTAGGCAGGCGATGGCCGTTGTCGCAAGGTGGAGGAATGGGACTGATCATCGCGGTGGCCAACCAGAAGGGCGGCGTAGGAAAAACGGCAACTTCCGTTAATATCGGCGCCTCGCTGGCGCTTGACGGCTTTCGCGTGCTGCTGATCGACCTTGACTCCCAAGGCAGCGCCACCAGCGGCGTCGGCGAAGAGCATTCCAGGGGCCAGTCCAGCTACGAGGTCCTCATCGGGGAGATCAGCGCCTCGAGCGCGGCGCGGGTGACAGCGATCCCGGGACTCTCGATCATTCCCGGCACCCGCGACCTGGCCGGCGCCGAAGTGGAACTCGTTTCCTACGCGGACCGCCACTCCCGGCTCCGCGGCCAGCTGGCCCCGGTTCGCGACGCCTACGACTACATCCTCATCGACTGCCCTCCTTCGCTGGGCATGCTAACTCTGAACGCCCTTTGCGCGGCCGATGCCGTCCTCGTCCCTCTCCAGTGCGAGTTCTATGCCCTCGAGGGACTGGGCGCCCTGGTGGAAACCCTGGAGAGGGTGAGGTCGGGCTTCCACCCCGACCTGCGCATTCTCGGCATCCTTCTCACTATGTATGACGGCCGCACTTCGCTGAGCCGCCAGGTGGCCCGTGAGGTCCGCCAGCACTTCGTGGACAAGGTCCTGAGGGCCATGGTCCCCCGCAACGTCCGGATCAGCGAAAGCCCTTCCTACGGCCTGCCGGTGGTCACCTATGACCCCACTTCCCTGGGGGCCGTCGCCTACAGGGCGGCAGCGCGCGAAATCGCAGAGATGACCAAGCCGGTGGTCCCGGGCGAAGCCGCCCCGTCCGTTGCCACGGAGGAAAACGATGAGACAGCCCCTGGGTAGAGGACTCGACGCCATACTGGGCGGGCAGTTGCCCGCCGCCGAGCCGAAGCCGGTCGCCGCTGCGCCGGCATTCACGGCAGCCCCTTCGGGGGGCGAAAATAAGGGGAAACCTCTTTTCGTTCCCATCGAGCGGGTCCTGGCGGGTAGGGGCCAGCCTCGCCGCCGCTTCGAGGATGAACCCCTGGACGAACTCGCGGCCTCGATTCGCGAGAAGGGCATCCTCCAACCCCTGGTCGTGGTGGCCACCGCAGGGGGCTACGAGTTGATCGCTGGAGAGCGCCGGCTGCGTGCGGCCGTGCGCGCCGGCCTCGACAAGGTTCCGGTGGTGGTGAGGGATGCGACCACCGAATCGGACATGCTCGAGATGGCGCTGGTGGAGAACCTCCAGCGCGAAGACCTCGGCCCCCTCGAAAGAGCGCGGGCCTACGAGCGTCTCCTCGACAGCCACGGACTCTCCCAAGAGGACGTCGCCCGCAAGGTCGGCAAGTCGCGGGTCGCCGTCGCCAACACGCTTCGCCTCCTCGCCCTCCCCCAGCCCGTCCTGGACGCCGTCGAACAGGGGCTCCTGAGCGAAGGGCACGCCAGGCCCCTGCTCGCCCTCTCCACCGCCACCCGCCAGATCGAGGCCATGCAGGCCGTGGTAAAAAAGGTCCTCTCGGTGCGCGACACCGAGGCACTGGTCCGGGACTGGACGGCGGATGCGCCAGCCGGCCGACAGGCGACGGAGAGGAAGGGAAAGAAGGCAGCGACACCTCTCGAAGCCGGTCTTAGCCGCACCCTGGGGACCAGGGTCCGGATCCGTGGTGGAGCCAAAAAGGGCCGCATCGAAATAGAGTATTTCTCGCAGGATGAATTAACGCGGCTTATCGATTTCCTATCGTCGCGCGAGAGCCGCTAACTTTTTGACAACCCGCAATTGCGGTGCTAGCGAGAGCGGCTCGCTGCGTCTTTCTTCCGTCTTCCAGGGTGCTCCGCGCGGAATTTCGCGCGTCGCCAATGGAAAGTCCGCGTTGGTGAACGAACGGTCTTGTGGTGACGTTCGGCCGACGACGGGAACGAATTTCGCAAGCCAGCACATTTCGAGATGCTGACGCTACCGCCCGATTACACCTTCGTCATCCAGCTCGGGACGTTCTTCGTCCTGCTGATGGTGCTCAGCCGCATCCTGTTCGCGCCCTTCCTCGAGGTGCTCTCCGAGCGCTCGGCGCGAACGGTCGGAGACATCGAAAAAGCCGCTGCCTCGCGCGCCGAGATGGGCACGCTTTCGGCCAGAGTGGATGCCGAGATCGCGAAGGCCCGCGCCGCCGCCAGTGCCGAGGTGGATGCGGTGCGCGCCCAAACCCGCGAGGAAGCAGCCCAGCTCTTCCAGAGCGCCCAGCAAGAGGCCTCGGCTCGCCTGGCCGAGCTTCGCTCCGAAGTTGCGGCGGCCACCCGCGACGCCCGAGCCGCGCTGGCCACCGATTCCCGGGTTCTCGCCGATGCCATGGTCTCGGCCGTGGTCGGCCCAGGGAGCAAAGCACCGTGACGAAGCGCGTCGCCACGATTCGAAGCGCCGCCCTTGCCGCAGCGATGGTGCTGGCCTGCTCCGGCGTCGCGGTCGCGAGCGAGGCCGCCCACGACGGTGGCCATGGCCCCGACTCCGCGGCCTGGCTGACCCTCGCCTTTTCCTTTTTCAACTTCTCCGTCTTCGTCTTCCTGCTGCGCAAGTACGCTTGGCCGGCCGTGAAGGATTTCCTCTACACGCGTCGCCGCGAAGTGGCCGATGCAATGGCGGCCGCCGAGAAGGCCCGCGAGGAAGCCGAAGCCATCCGCCGCGAGTACGCCGCCAAGGAAGCGGCCCTGGACGAGACCCGCCGCCGCCTGCTGGACGAAATCCGCCAGGGCGCCGCGGCTGACCGCGAGAAGGCCCTGAAGGACGCCCAGGCTGCCGCCGAGCGCCTGAGGGCCGACGCGGAGCGCCAAGCCGAGCACGACCTCGCCAGGGCCCGTCGCGAGTTGAGGGCCGAGGCAGCCAGGCTGGCCGCCGAACTGGCGGAGAAGGACGTGCGAGCCAGATTGACGGACGCCGACCGGGCGCGACTGGTCCGCGAGTTCGTCGAAGGAGTGGCACAGCAGTGACCCCCGGCGCAATCGGAAGGCGTTACGGCCGTGCCCTCTTCGAGCTGGCCACGGAAGCCAACCAGGCCGACGAAGTCGCGGCCGGGCTGGCCGAGTTGGCCGCGGCCATCGAAGGCCTCGAGGCGGGCCTGCTGGCCGCGGGTTCCTTTTCGCCCGCCCAGCGCGAGCAGCTCACGGCCGCCCTGGTGAACCGTATCGGCGCCGCCACCCTCCTGGGTCGTTTCGTCGGCGTCCTGGCAGCGGCCGGTCGCCTGGAAGCGCTGCCGGCCGTGCGCGCGAGCTTCGAGAAGCTCCAGGACGCAGCGGCAGGCCAGGTCCGGGTCCTGGTCCGCAGCGCAACCCCCCTGCCCGAAGCGGAGCGGGCCGCGGTCCGCAGCAAGTTCGAGAAGATCACCGGTCGCCGTGTGCTCGACACGGCGGAAGTCGATGCCGACCTCCTCGGGGGCGTGACGGTCGAGGCCGAAGGCCGGGTTTACGATGGAAGTGTTCGCACGCTGCTGGCGCGACTCGAGCGCCAGATGGCGGGCCAGGCCGGCTGAGCCGGCGAGTTCGACAGGAAGTTCTGGAGGAATTCGGTGCAGCAGATCAAGGCGTCCGAGATCAGCGACCTCATCAAGCAGCAGATCCGCGACTTCGGTCGTGAGGTGGAGGTGCGCGAGACTGGCCGTGTCCTGGCCACTGGCGACGGCATCGCCCGCATCCATGGCCTCGAGCGGGCAGCGGCCGGCGAGCTCCTGGAGTTCGAGGGCGGCGTCCAGGGCATGGTGCTCAACCTCGAGGAAGACAACGTCGGCGCCGCGATCTTCGCGGACCCCGACCAGGTGCGCGAGGGCGGCGAGGTCCGCCGCACCGGCCGCATCGCGGACGTTCCCGTCGGCGAGGCCCTGCTCGGCCGCGTGGTGAACGCCCTCGGCCAGCCCATCGACGGACTCGGCGAGATCAAGACCCCGCATCGCCGCCGCATCGAGGTGAAGGCCCCCGGCATCGTCTCCCGAGCGCCCGTCAAGCAGCCCATGCAGACCGGCATCAAGGCCATCGACTCGATGATCCCCATCGGCCGCGGCCAGCGCGAGCTCATCATCGGCGACCGCCAGACCGGCAAGACCGCAATCGCGATCGACACCATCATCAACCAGAAGGGCGGCGACGTGGTCTGCATCTACGTCGCCATCGGCCAGAAGCGTTCCTCGGTGGCCCAGGTGGTGGACCGCCTGAAGAAGCACGGCGCGATGGACTACACCATCATCGTCGCCGCGACCTCCTCCGAGTCGGCCCCGCTGCAGTTCATCTCGCCCTACACCGGCGTGACGATGGGCGAGTACTTCCGCGACTCGGGCCGCCACGCCCTCATCATTTACGATGATCTCTCGAAGCAGGCCGTCGCCTACCGCCAGCTCTCCCTGCTGCTGCGCCGCCCGCCGGGTCGCGAAGCCTACCCGGGCGACGTGTTCTACGTGCACTCGCGCCTGCTCGAGCGCGCCGCCAAGATGAGCGACGCCGAGGGTGGTGGTTCGCTGACGGCGCTGCCGATCATCGAGACCCAGGCCGGCGACGTATCGGCCTACATCCCGACCAACGTCATCTCGATCACCGACGGCCAGATCTATCTCGAGACCGACCTCTTCTACTCGGGCGTCCGGCCCGCCGTGAACGTGGGTCTGTCCGTGTCGCGAGTAGGCGGCGCCGCCCAGATCAAGGCCATGAAACAGGTGGCCGGCACGCTGCGCCTCGACCTCGCCCAGTACCGCGAGATGGCGGCCTTCGCCCAGTTCGGTTCCGACCTGGATGCCTCCACCCAGAAGATGCTCTCGCGAGGCCAGCGCCTCGTGGAGATCCTGAAACAGGGCCAGTACGTGCCCCAATCGGTGGAGCGTCAGATCGTGATCCTGTTCGCGGCGACCAACGGCTTCATCGACAGCGTTGCGGTGCCGCAGATCGGCCGTTTCGAAGAGGAGCTCACGAGCTTCATCGAGCGCTCGCACCAGGATCTCTACGCCCTGATCCGCGAGAAGAAGGAATTGTCGGACGAGGTGAAGGCCAAGCTGACCTCGGTCCTCAACGAGTTCAAAGGCATCTTCGGCGCATAACGAGTCGTGCCCAACCTCAAGCATACCCGCAAACGCATCGCCTCGGTCCGCTCCACGCAGCAGATCACGAAGGCGATGAAGATGGTCTCCGCGGCCAAGCTGCGCCGTGCGCAGGAGGCCGCCGAGAAGGCGCGCCCCTACGCCACGCGGCTCGGCGAGCTGCTGGCCAGCGTGGCAGCCAATGCCGGCGAAGGATCCCATCCCTTCCTGGAGCCCGGCGCGGCCAAGCCGGCCGAGGTCGTGGTGATCACGTCCGACCGCGGCCTCTGCGGCGGCTACAATACCAACCTCATCAAGACGGCGGAGTTCTTCCTGCGTTCCGAGGAAGGTCGCAACGCGACCATCGTGGCGTGCGGCCGTCGCGGGCACGACTACTTCCGCCGCCACTATCCCGACCGGATCGCGATGCGCCACGTCAACCGCCCCTTCGACCTCGGCCTTGCGCGCGAGGTGGCCGCGGAGGTGTCGCGTCGTTTCCGCGACGGGGAAGTCGGCTCCGTTTACCTCGTGTCCTCGAAGTTCCGATCGGCGATCTCGCAGTCGCCGGCCCTGCAGCCCCTGCTGCCGGTGGAACGCACGGAAGGCACCGGGGAGTCGGTAGACTACGTCTACGAGCCGGAGGCTGCCGCGCTGCTCGGCACCCTGCTCGAGCGCTACGTGGACACCAGGATTTTTCAGGCCTTCCTCGAGGCCAACGCCAGCGAGCACGGAGCGCGCATGACGGCGATGGACAGCGCCACGCGCAACGCCTCCGAGATGATCGACCGACTCACGCTCCAGATGAACCGCGCCCGCCAGGCGACGATCACGACGGAGCTGATGGAAATCGTCGGTGGAGCGGAAGCCCTCAAGGGCTAAGGAGTTCAGGAAACAATGGGTATTGGGCACATCACGCAGGTCATCGGTCCGGTCGTTGACGTGGAATTTCCCGCCGGCCAGGTGCCGCCGATCCTCAACGCGCTGACGGTCACCAACGACGCGATCGACGACAAGCCGGACAATCTCGTCCTGGAGGTGGCCTCCCACCTCGGCGAGAACACCGTGCGCACGATCTCGATGGACTCGACCGAGGGCCTCGTTCGCGGCGTGCCGGTGAAGGACACCGGCGACAAGATCCTGACCCCGGTCGGCGAGGCCGTGCTCGGCCGCATCATCAACGTGATCGGCCAGGCCGTGGACGGTGGGGAGCCGGTCAAGGCCAGCACGTACCTGCCCATCCACCGCGCCGCCCCCGAGTTCACCGAGCAGGCGACCTCCGTGGAGGCCTTCGAGACCGGCATCAAGGTGGTCGATCTGCTCTGCCCCTACGCCAAGGGCGGAAAGATCGGCCTCTTCGGCGGCGCCGGCGTGGGCAAGACCGTCATCATCATGGAGCTGATCAACAACGTCGCCCAGCAGCACGGCGGATACTCCGTGTTCGGCGGCGTCGGCGAGCGCACCCGTGAAGGCAACGACCTCTGGCAGGAAATGAAGGAGTCGGGCGTCATCGACAAAGCCGCTCTCGTGTTCGGCCAGATGAACGAGCCGCCGGGAGCCCGCGCCCGCGTGGCGCTGACGGCGCTGACCTGCGCCGAGTACTTCCGCGACACCGAGGGCAAGGACGTCCTGCTCTTCATCGACAATATCTTCCGCTTCACGCAGGCCAACTCGGAAGTGTCGGCCCTCCTCGGCCGCATGCCCTCGGCCGTGGGTTACCAGCCCACCCTGGCTACCGACCTCGGTATGCTGCAGGAACGCATCACGACGACCACCAAGGGCTCGATTACCTCGGTGCAGGCCATTTACGTCCCCGCCGACGACCTCACCGACCCCGCGCCGGCCACCACCTTCTCGCACCTGGACGCGACGACGGTGCTTTCGCGACAGATCGCCGAGCTGGGCATTTACCCGGCGGTCGATCCCCTCGACTCGACGTCGCGCATCCTCGACCCCAACGTGGTCGGTGAGGAGCACTATGCGGTCGCCCGCGACGTGCAGATGATCCTGCAGCGCTACAAGGACCTCCAGGACATCATCGCGATTCTCGGCATGGACGAGCTCTCCGAGGACGACAAGATGCTGGTGGCCCGCGCCCGCAAGGTGCAGCGCTTCCTGTCCCAGCCCTTCCACGTCGCCGAGGCCTTCACCGGCACCCCCGGCGCCTACGTGAAGCGCGAGGACACGATCCGTGCCTTCCGCGAACTGCTCGCGGGCCAGCACGACGACCTGCCCGAGCAGGCCTTCTACATGGTCGGCACCATCGAGCAGGCCATCGAGAAAGCGCGGAAGATGGCGGCCTGATCATGCACCTCCGCATCGTCACCCCCCTGCGGCCCATCGTCGACACCGAAGTGACCGAGCTCGTTGCTCCGGGCACCGAGGGAGAGTTCGGCGTGCTGAGCCAGCACGTGACCTTCCTCGGCAGCTTGAAGCCGGGCATCGTCACGTACGTGGAGGGCGGCGCGCGCAAGCGGGTGGTGATCAGCGGGGGGTACGCAGAAGTCCGCCAAGACGTGGTCACGATCCTGGCGGACGACGCGCAGATGCCCGAGGAAGTGGATGCGGCCCAGGCACGCACCGACCTCGCGAGCATCCAGGAAGAGTTGGCCCGGGGCAGCGAAAGCGCCGAGGTCACCGAGAAGCTCCTGCGCGACCTCGCCCTTGCCGAGGCACGCGTCTCCGTCGGCGCTCGTTAGCGCTTCGCGGTTCGATCTCTACTTTTCCATCGGAGAACTTCATTCGGTCGGGTGCCGGGGCCTGCGCGCGGGCTAGTCCTCGCTGCGCTGCGGAGACGCCCGCGCGCAGGCCCCGGCACCCGACCTCCAAGACGCGGCTTCCACCGGCCACTGTCCTCGCTTCGCTTCGGTGTCGCCCGCCCGCTTCGGCGCTCTCCTTTCAAGACCACATCTTTCGTGCGGACGAGCACTCGCCCCCCCCCCGACTTGGCGGTCTTCTACCGGGAGGAAGCACGGGGAGGGGTCGGGCTCTCCGTGGGCGAGTCGAAACGTTGGGGGGTCGCGATTATAAGGTCGCTGGCGATGGAAGGTTCCACTCACCGCAATCGGCTGGCTTCGGAATCGAGCGCCTACCTGCTCCAGCACGCTGCCAACCCGGTGGATTGGTATCCCTGGGGCGAAGAGGCCCTTGCCGAGGCCCGGCGCCGCGACCGGCCCATCCTCCTCAGTATCGGCTACTCGGCCTGCCACTGGTGCCACGTGATGGAACGGGAGAGCTTCGAGAATCCCGACATCGCGGCGCTGATGAACGAGCAATTCGTGTGCATCAAGGTGGACCGCGAGGAGCGCCCCGACCTCGACCATCTCTACATGAAGGCCCTGCAGGGCATGACCGGTCGCGGCGGCTGGCCGATGACGGTCTTTCTCACTCCCGATGCGAGGCCCTTCTACGCGGGCACTTACTACCCCCCGGAGGACCGGGGCGGGATGCCGGGCTTCCCGCGGGTTCTTCTCGGAGTGTCGAAGACGTGGGACGAGAAGCGGGGCGACGTGGCCGAAAGCGCGCAGAAGGTGGTGTCTTTTCTCGCCGGTGATCGCAGGATCGAGGAGCCGGGGGAGCTGACGGACGAATCCCTTCGTGAGGCGATCACCTCCCTCGTGGAGAACATGGATCCGGAACACGGCGGCTTCGGGCGGGCCCCGAAGTTTCCGGGAACGATGGCCCTGACGCTGTTGATGGAATCCGGCCTGGACGGCGGCGATCCTGCGCCGCTCGGCCAGGTGCGCCTGGCCCTGGATCGCATGGCGGCCGGCGGCATCCGCGACCACCTCGGCGGCGGCTTCCACCGCTACTCGGTCGATCGCAGCTGGCTGGTCCCCCACTTCGAGAAGATGCTCTACGACCAGGCTCTTCTCGCCAGCCTCTACACGGATGCGTCCCGGATTTTCGGGGAGGCCGGCTACGCGTCGGTGGCCGCGGAGATCCTCGACTACGTTTGTCGGGAAATGACCTCTCCTGAGGGCGGCTTCTACTCCGCCCAGGATGCCGACTCGGAGGGCGAGGAAGGGAAGTTCTTCGTCTGGTCGAAGGCCGAGGTCAGCGAAGTTCTCGGGCCGGAGCGCGCCGCGATGTTCTGCGATGCCTACGGGTTGACCGACGAGGGCAACTTCGAGGGGCACAACATCGTGCACCGGGTCGCCACGGAGGCGCCTGCAGCGGGGCCGGCCGAGGACGTGGAACTGGCGGTTTCGAAGCAGCTCCTGCTGGAGCGGCGCCGGCAACGCGTCGCGCCCGGCACCGATCGCAAGGTCGTAGCCGACTGGAACGGCCTCATGATCAGCGCGATGGCCAGGGGGGGCAGGCTGCTCGGCCGCGAGGATCTGGTGGAGGCCGCGGTTCGCGCCGCCCGTTTTGTGCTGTCGGATCTCGGGGAGGACGGCGCCCTTGCGCATGTTCGCGGCGGAGGTGGCCGGCGGGTCCCCGGTTTCCTCGACGACTATGCTTTCCTCGGACGTGCCTGCCTCGACCTGTTCGAGGCGAGGCCGGCCGCCGATTTCCTGGCGACCGCCTTGTCACTGGCCGATCGTCTTCTCGACGAGTTCTCTGACCCGGAAGGAGGCGGTTTCTATTTCACGGGTTCCTGCGCCGAGGCACTCGTGGCGCGGACCTGCGATCTCCACGACGGGGCGGTTCCCGGGGGCAACTCGGTGGCCGCGGAGGTACTGTTCCGCCTTTGGGCGCTGACGGGGGAGGAAAAGTATCGCGTTTCGGCCCAGGGTGTCGTGGACCGCTTCCTCACGGACGCGCTCCGGGTACCCTATGGAAGCGCGCATCTGCTCACGGTGGTGCGCCGGGAACTCCACGGACCGAGGACGGTCGTCATCCTGGGGGATGCCGGCGAGCGCCGGAACCTGGAAGCCGCCGCTCTGGCCTCCCGAGGTCCGGCTTCGGTGGTGATTGCCATCGACGACGAGGGCCGCGACGACTTGCCGCCGACGATGCGCGGGAAGAAGGCGCCGGACGAGGGGGCCCTGGCCTGGGTTTGCGAAGGATCGACCTGCAGCCTACCGGTCGCGACGACGGAGGAACTGCGGGTGTTGCTGGAGCGGAAACCCGCGGCGCGGCAACCCGTCTCGGAGGATGGAGAATGATGCGGAAGCCGACTTTGCTGTTCGCCTTCGCCTGGGTGGCGGGCCTCCTCCCCGCTTTCCCCGCGGTCGGCCTTGCCGCTGACGAAGCGGTGGTCTTCGACGAGCGCCCGCGCCAGATCCCCGTCTGGTCCCTGGGCGGCCCGAGCGATTGGCTGGTGGGAAGCGCCACGGCCACCCTGCCCCGCAAGGGCGAAACCTTCCTCGAGATGAGCCGGCGCTACGACCTCGGCTACAACGAACTGATTGCGGCCAACCGCAACTCGGATCCGTGGGTCCCGCGCAAGGACGAGCCCCTGGTCATCCCGACCCGCTGGCTGGTGCCGGACGCGGCCCGCAACGGTATCGTGCTGAACATTCCGGAGATGAGGCTTTACTACTTCCGTGACGGCGGTCGCCGGGTGATGACGGCCCCGGTGGGACTGGGCCGCGAAGACTGGAAAACGCCCCAGGGGAGCTTCCGGATCCGGGGCAAGACCGTCAATCCGACCTGGGTGATCCCGGAAACCATCCGCAGGGAACGCATCGAGGAGAACGGCTTCAGCGAGTACTCGATTCCCGGAGGTCATCCGGAAAATCCCCTCGGCAAGCATCGCCTCGAACTCACGATGCCCGAATACGGGATTCACGGCAGCAACAAGGAATGGGGCGTGGGCATGCTCGTCAGCCACGGATGCCTTCGCCTCTACAACGAAGACATTGCCACGCTTTTCCCGTTGATCGAGGTGGGGACGCCGGGCGTCTTCGTTTACGAGCCCGTGAAGATCGGCAAGCACCGCGGCCGGGTGCTCGTCGAGGTTCACGACGACATCTACGGATTCGTCCCCGCGATGTACAAAACCACCTGGGAGATGCTCGAAAAGAAGGGTTGGGCGGCGGAAGTGGATCCTGCCTTGCTGGAAGCCGCCGTCGAAGCGCGAACCGGGGTGCCTACGGACGTCGGCCTGCTGGAGGGAGCCACCGCTTCGGCGAACTGATCGGTTGTCGAAAAGTTCCGGACGCCGAATCGAGAAAGGCCCGACCCCTTGCGGAGCCGAGCCTTCCCGGTGTGAATGAGGATTCCGTGGACGGAATCAGGACGCCTGCTGAAGTTCCTCTTCGCCCATCTCGACGATGTCGCCGAGAGCCCGCCTTTCGGCGAGTGGCACGATTTTGGCGGCAGAACGGCGAACCGGCCCGCGCTGCTGGCGCCACTTGGAAAGCCCGCGCCGGATGTACTCGGCGTTCAGGCTCAGTACTTCGCAGATGTTCTCGTAGGCGAAGGCCCACTCGCGCTCGCCGGACTCAATCCACTGCTGGGCGTCTTCGAAGAGAAGGCGACCGCGCGGGTCACGAGCGAGCGCATACTTCTGATAACATTCGACCGCGTCCTGGAGGACGGCGAGCATGAGGCGTCGCTCGCGAACGAGACCGCCTTCACGGGCAAAGGCAGCGAAGTATTGTGCCGGCAGCAAAGTGTCCGGCTCGAAGAGATTTACAAATCGGTCCGCCATGGTGTCCTCGTTTTTTCGGCAAGCATTCAAGCCCTGAGTGCCTGATGCGGAGCGTCATATAACACAGCGTGAAGAGGCGATGGAAGATTCACGGGCATGAAATCGCATGCGCCATTGTTTAAGCACTGCTAATCGACGGCCCCGAGGGGGGCGAAAATATAGGCGTCAGCCGGGCCAGCAACAGTGGCGGCTATCCTGAGATGAGGCTTTCCTACTGCAAAAATAGATAGTTGCGCTATCCACGCATCTCGCCACGGATGGCGGAAACGACCGCTTCGGCCTCTACGGCCAGAGCCGCTCGCAGTCCCGGACTGTGCGTCCGGGACAAACAATCGCAGAGGGCGGCGAGAGCGGAGTCGAGGCGTTTCCACCTCTCGAGTCCCTCGGGAGGCGTGCGATCCGACTCGCGGATCATCGCCAGCCATTTTCGCCACAGGTTCTGGGTCTGGAGGAGGCGGTCCAGTGACACCGGTTCGTCCGCCGCCAAGGCACCGGCGACCGGGCCGGCAAGCATCGGCCTTGCCGAGGGACGTCTGGTTCCGGTCCGGGAGGCGGGAAGGGCCGCGGGCCTCAGGGCGCCGGTTCCGGTGGGCCGGAGAAGGCCGATCACCGTGCCGACGACGTGCTCATTGGAGGCCGGGATCTTCTCGCGCAGCGGCAGCTCGAGAACGGTGGGCATCCGTCGCTCGGCGCGGACAGTAGGAGAAATTCTCTTCAGGGACGGGCCGTTAGGCCCTCGGGTGACGACGATACCGCCGGGCTGTTCGCGGGCACCAGGCTCGACCACGACGATGTCTCCGACGACGAAGCCGAGGGCGGAGAAGGCCTGGCCCTTCAGCCGCAGGGCGTAGAGGCGGCGCTTCTGCCATGCCCCCGGAGGCAGGTCGAGCCAGCGCTCGACGCGCCTGGCCGACAAGCCTTCGGGAGCCGGAGCGAGGGTCGGGGCATGGTCGGCGGCGGGAGTTTCTTCCCAGGTCCGTTCTTGTGCCGTGGCGCCGAACATGGCCCCAGCATAGGCGAAAAAAAGACGAAATCAAGGAGATTTTTCAGGGCAGGCGATAGGCCGTGGCGGCAATCATTGCATCGACGTTGCCGCCCCACTCTCCCTCCCACCGTTCGATCAGCGAGGTGGCCGGATTGCGCCCGGCGCGGACGTCCTGCTCCAGCAGGTCGAGATAAACCGTCTCGTCCTCGCCGCCCGTGTTGCGCCGCGCCTGCCTGGCCAGCCCGGTGCGAGCGATGGAGACGATCTCCTTCGCGTAGTCGGCGAAGCGGAGGCGTCCCGAGCGGCCGGCGAGGCCGCGCCGGGCGGCTTCATCGTGCAGGCCGTCGAGGGAGGCCCCATCCCAGTTTTTCGTGACCTCCGTGGCGGCGGCCAGGGCATCGTCGTCGTAAAAGATGCCTTTCATCAGCGCCGGCGTCCCGAGCATGAGGTTCACCGGCTGACTGTCGGCCGAGCGCACCTCGATGTAGGTCTTGAGCCGCGCTTCGGGAAAAAGGGTCGTCAGGTGCAGGGTCCAGTCGGCCAGCGTTGCGCGCTCGTCGTCGAACCCCTTCTCGAGGTAGCGACGGAAGGAGATGCCGCCGACTTCCTTGTACGCTCCGTTCCTCCAGATGAAGTACATCGGGACATCGAGGGCATACTCCGTGTAGGCCCGGAACAGGGATTCAGTCTGGAAGACGAAGGGCAGGGACCCGCAGCGATCGCGGTCGGTGTCGGTCCAGATGTGGGCGCGGAAGCTCTGGAAGCCGGTGGGCTTGCCGTCCACCACCGGGGAGTTGGCGGAGATGGCCACCAGCATGGGGCCGAGGGCCAGCGACACCCGCATCTTCCGCAGGGCGTCGGCTTCGTCCGAATAATCGAAGTTGCACTGGACCGTCGCCGTTTGCGTCATCATGCGGCGCCCGAGCTTGCCGGTGCGGCCCATGATCTCGCGCATGATGCGGTAGCGCTGCTTGGGCATCCACGGGATGCGATCGAGGGGCGTCTTGGGGACGATGCCGAGGCCGAGAAACCGAAGGCCGAGCTCGTCTCCGACGCTGACGATCTCGCGCACGTGGCGCTGCAGCTCTTCGTTGGCGCAATGCAGGGAGTCGCACTGCTGGCCGGACATCTCGAACTGGCCGCCCGGCTCCAGCGTGATGGAGGCGAGGCCGTCCTCCAGCGCGACGATGTTCTCCCCCTCGAGGACGGGATTCCAGCGGGGATACCGTTCGTGAAGCCCGCGCAGCAGGCTGCCGATTCCGTGATCGACCTCGTAGGCGACCGCTTCCCCACTCTTCGCATCGACCACCGGCTTCTCGTACTCGACGCCGATCTTCCATTCCTCGCGCGGTTTCGCGCCACGATGGAAGGTCGCTTCCAGTTCGTCGATGCCGGTGATGAGCGGCGATGTCTGGTCGGAGGAACCCACGTTGAACCGGCGCGGAAGCTACAGGAGAGAAGAAGGCATTGCCACGCGCGCAACCGCGGGAATGCGCGGCGCCGGGGCCCGACGGGAGGCGAGGCGACCTGCCCTCGGGGACTTGGGGTTCAGGCGCTCTGGCGGGGTCGCCCGCACGAACTGCAAAACGCGTCGGGTGCGGCGAAGGCCTTTCCACAACTTGCGCAGTATTGTGCGACCACGGTCACTTCCGGGACGAACTTCTCCATCTCGTCCATGGCGTGGAGAGCGCGGCCTTCGTAGTCGGCACGGAGCACCTGGTAGTCCACGTCGCTGAGTTTTCCGGTGGCGCGATCGAAATCGGCCTCCGTGATGGCGAGCACGGCGACCGCCTTTTCGCGGGTCCAGCGTTCGTTCTCGGTGGGAAGCGCGGTCGTCGGGCCTTCCGCGGACGGCTGCAGCAGGGGCAGCACGACGTAGCCGGTCACGACGAGCACGAGCACGACAGCGACGAGGGCGCTCACCGGTCCATATCCTCCAGTTCGTCTCGAAGCCGCGCCGCCCGGTCCTGGTCCTGGGCCGAGACCGGCGGCAAGGGCTCGGCAGCCGGCGCCTCCGCCGACGCGCGCCGGCGGAAGAACGTGAACATGACGATTCCGGCCACAACGATGGCGATGTAAGGGCCGATCCACGCGAGGATGTTGAAGCCCTCGGGCACCGGAGACGAGAGCACCTTCTCGCCGTACTCGGCCTTGTAGCGCGCGAGGATGGCCTCGCCCGTCTCGCCCCGTGCCAGGGACTCGGCGATGTCCTTGCGCACCGGGATCGCGAATCCGCACTCGAGGTGATTGCAGGCGGCCACGGTCAGGCCACAGCCGCACTGGCAGGTGAGGCCTTCCTCGACCGCCTGTTGTCCCATCGACTTGGCCGCGGGCGCGGGCGACGCGAACGGAAGCAGCAGCGACAGGGAGAAGATCGCGGCGGCGAAGCACCGCCGGAAAGCACGCATCAGCCGACCCGCTCGCGGGCGGCGGCGGCATCCACCCGCGCGCGCTCCCGCGCCACGGCGCGACGGGCCGGGAAGGCCGCCACGGCCGTGCCGAGGATGAGCACCACGCCGCCGAACCACAGCCACCAGACCAGGGGATTCACGTAGGCTTGGAAGGTAGCGGTGCCGTCCTTCTCGATGCCGCCGAGGATCACGTAAAGGTCGTCGCGCATGGTCGAGCGGAAGGCGACTTCCGTCGCGGGCTGCTCGGGCCTCTTGTAGAAGCGCTTCTCCGGCTCGAGGACCGCGATCTGCTGGCCGTCCTCGAAGACGTTCAACGTGGCGATCAGCCTGGCGACGTGTTCGTCTTCGGCACTCCCGGAATCCACGTAGCGCAGCGTGTAGCTGCCGATGGCGAACTCTTCGCCCTTTTTGATCGTGTGCAGCTCCTCCACCCGGTACACGGACGACATCGTCACGCCGAGGAACATGAAAACCACGCCGACATGGATGATGTAGCCGCCGTAGCGGCGCTGGTTCTTGCGCAGCAGGCCGCGCAGGGCGGCGCCGTAGCCCTCGCCGACCATGGAGCGGCGGGCCTGGGCGCCGCGGTGGAACTCCGCGACCACGGTGAAGAGCACAAACGCCGAGAACGACACGACCAGCAGGGCCGACAGCGACTTCATGCCGGCCGCGAAGGCGGCGGCACCGGCGGCGAGGCCGAACACCGAGGGCGCGAGGAAGGTCTCCATGAGGTTACGGACCGAAGCGCGGCGCCAGGCCACGAGGGGCCCGATCCCCATCAGCAGCAGAAGCGCGATGGCCAGCGGCGCGTTCACCCGGTTGAAGAAAGGCGGGCCGACGGTGATCTTCACCCCGCGCACCCACTCCGAGAGCACCGGGAAGATCGTCCCCCACAGCGTAGCGAACG
>JBHEPB010000212.1:0-4605 GCA_046260515.1 Binatia bacterium | reverse complement strand
TCGCGAAGATGCCGATGGCGACCATCATCTCGAGCCGCGTCATCCCCATCATGCCGCGGTCGCTGCGCTGCTGCCGAGTAGCGTGCGCCGTGACCTGTCGTACGCGCGACATCATCGCGTGCCCGCCCGCACGGGCAGGGCCGACCAGAACTGCGCGAGCACGCGCTCCTCGCCGGCCAGGGTGATGGAAACGCGCACCTGCCTCAGCGTGGGGAGGGCGGTGGGCAGGACTTCGCGCGACCACACGAAGCGTCCGCTCATGGGCCCGCCGTAGACCGTGGTCCTGCCGTCGGCGTCGCCGGCGCGGGCGGCGAAGCGGCCGCGCACCTGGCCTTCCTCGAGGGCAGGATCGAGGCGCGCGAGGGCCAGGACGTCGGCCGCCAGCGTGCCGGCGATGGTCAGGTCCTGGGCCTCGGCGGCCAACGAGAGGTTGCGCGCGTGGAGGCCGAGCAGGGTGACCACCGCCACGCCGAGGATGGCCGTGGCCACCAGCACCTCCAGCAGGGTGAAGCCGCGCTCAAGGCTGCGGGGCGCTGTCGTCACCGCCGGTCCCGCGTTTCGTCGTAGGTGGTTTCCCCGCGGACGGCCGATCCGGTCGCGGCGCGGAGCGTCACCGTGGTGGCAGCGCCGTCCTGCTCGTGCAGGCGCACCGCAACGGTTTCGGACGATCCTTCCGGAAGAAAGTAGATGGCGCGGGTGCCCGCCGTCGTCTCGCCGTCGCGATCGACGACGGCGTCGAGGAAGACGCCGTCGGGAAGCTGGATGCTGCGCGCCATCGGATCCTCGCCGTCCACCAGGAAGCCGGGGCTGTCGGCGGAGGCGCCGCGCGGCGCGAAGGGAGACAGGCCGGCGACGTCCCAGCTCTCCGTCTCGAGGTCGAGGGTGAGGCGGTAGATGCGTCCGCGCAGGGAAGCTTCGTCCGAGAGGTAGGTCATGGTCGAGGCGAGGCGGTCGGCGCTGGCCTCGAGGTCGGTGCGCCCGAGGCTCGGCAGGCGCGGAACGGCCAGCGTGAGCAGGATGGACACCACGACGAGGGTGAGGGCAAGTTCGAGCAGGGTGAATCCGTGCTCGCGGTGGCCAGGTCCCGGGTTCATCACACCGTCTCGCCCCGTCCGATCAGAAGTCGCGCGAATCGATGTCGGCGTCGTAGCCGTCGCCGCCCTCCTTGCCGTCGGCGCCGAGGCTGCGCAGCACGTAGCTGCGGCCGTCGGCGGCGTACAGGTAGGGCCCGTCCCAGGGATCCAGGGGAACCCTCTCCATGTAGCCGCCCTCGCGCCAGTTGCGCGGGACGTCGCCACGCGTGGGCTCGTCCACGAGAGCTTCGAGGCCCTGATCGGAAGTGGGATAGTCGCCCGAGTCGAGCTTGTAGAGGTTGAGGGCCTGCTCGATGGCGCTGATATCGGCGCGGGCCTTGACGATTTTCGCGTCGTCGGTGCGGCCGATGAGGCGCGGCGCGGCCAGTGAGATGAGCAGGCCGAGGATCATCACGACGACGAGGATCTCGATGAGGGTGAAGCCTTTCTGGGAGTCGGGTCGTTTCACGGCGGGGTTCCTTGTCATTGCACGAGGCGGTTCATTTCGAACACGGGAAGCATGATGGCGAGCACCACGAAGAGGACGACGGCTGCCATGACCACCGTCATCAGGGGTTCGAGCAGGGTGGCCATGCGATCGACGCGCATGCGCACCTGTTCTTCAATGGCGCGGGCGGCGTGCGAGAGCATGCCCTCGAGATCGCCGCTGCGCTCGCCGACGGCGATCATGTCCACGACCACGGGGTCGAGCAGGGGGCTGCGGGCCAGGCAGGCAGCCAGCGAGCCTCCCTCGGACACGGAGGTCTCGGCCTCCAGCAGTGTTTGCGACAAGAGGTGGCTGCCGCAGGAGATGCGCGCCACCCTCAGGCTCTCGATCAGAGGCAGGCCGCCGGCCACCATGGTGGCCAGCGTCTGGGCGAAGCGCGCCACCGCCACGTCGCGAGCCACGCTGCCCACCGCGGGCACGCGGTAGAGCAGCGCCTCCAGGCGAAGGCGCTGGACCGGATGGGCCATGGCCCGGCGCAGCCCGAAGACCGCCAGCAAGGCCAGCGGCACGAGCAGGAAGCCGTAGTCGGCCAGCAGTTCGCCGCTGCCCATCAGGATGCGGGTGGGAAGCGGCAGGTCCTGCTTGGCCTCGGCGAAGACGCGGGTCACCTGGGGAACCACGTAGGCGAGCAGGAAGAGCACGATGGCGCCGCCCACCACCATCATCAGCGCGGGGTAGGTCATGGCCGTCATCGCACGCTGCTTCAGGCGCGACTGGGATTCGGCGTGTTCGGCGATGCGGTCGAGCACCGAGTCCAGGGCACCGCTGGCTTCGCCCGCCTCGACCATGCCGGTGTAGATGGAAGGGAACACCGAGGGGTGGTCCGCCATGGCGACGGCCAGGGAGGCGCCCTCGCGAATGCGCGAACGGATCGACTCGAAGGCTTCGGACAGCGCGGCGCCCCCGCGGCGCTTGCGCAGGGCGTCGATGGCTTCGTCCAGGGGGACGCCGGCCCTCAGCAGCGTGGCCAGCTGGCTCAGGGCCTGGGAAAGCTCGGCCGTGCTGACGCCGCGGCGAAAGGACCAGGCAGCGCCCGCCGCCTCGGCCTTCACCTCGGTGACCGAGTTGGCGAAGACGTTGCGCTCGCGCAGCCGTGCACGGGCGCTGCGCGGACTGTCGGCTTCGACGACCCCGGCCACGCTGCGCCCCGAGCCCGAGACGCCGCTGTAGCGGAACGACGGCACGGGGCTTACTCGACGTCCTCGGTGGTCACGCGCAGGACCTCGGCCGCCGACGTCAGCCCGGCGCGCACCTTGGCCGCCCCGTCGTCGCGCATCGTGGACATCCCTCGCGCCAGGGCGCGAGCCTGCAGGGTGGCGGCGTCGGTGCGTTCCATGATGCCGACGCGCAGTTCGTCGTCGGTGACCAGCACCTCCGACAGGGCCAGGCGACCGCGGTAGCCGCTGGAGCGGCAGGTGTCGCAGCCGGGGCCGGGGCTGCGCGCGGATTCGGGACGCGAGGCGATGCCGAGTTCGGCGAGCGTGGGGTCGCGGGGATCGACCGGCGTCGAGCAGTGGGGACAGAGGCGGCGCACCAGGCGCTGGGCCACGATGCCGATCACCGACGAGGACACCAGGAAGGGCTCGATGCCCATGTCCAGGAGGCGGGTGATGGCGCTGAAGGAATCGTTGGTGTGCAGGGTGCTGAAAACGAGGTGGCCGGTGAGCGCGGCCTGGATGGCGATGCGCGCGGTCTCCACGTCGCGGATCTCGCCCACCATGATCACATCGGGGTCCTGGCGTAGCACCGAGCGCAGTCCGCTGGCGAAGGAGAGCTCGATCTTCGAGTTGACCTGGATCTGTCCGACGCCGCGCAGCTGGTACTCGATGGGATCCTCGATGGTGATGATGTTCTTGTCGGGAGAGTTGATCTCCGACAGGGCGGCGTAGAGCGTCGTCGTCTTTCCGCTTCCGGTCGGTCCCGTCACCAGCACGATGCCGTGGCTCTGATGGATGAGGCGCCGTAGTGCCGCGAGGTTCTCGCCGGCGATGCCGCTCTCCTCCAGGCCGAGCAGGGTGGCGCTGCGGTCGAGGAGTCGCAGCACGACGCGCTCGCCGAAGCCCGTCGGCACGGTCGAGACGCGGATGTCGAGGTCGCGCCCGGCCACGCGGGTGCGGATGCCGCCGTCCTGGGGCAGGCGCTTCTCGGCGATGTTCATCCTGGCCATCACCTTGATGCGCGAGACCACGGGCGCGTGAAGGCGCCGCGGCGGCGCCAGCACCTCGGCGAGGATGCCGTCCACGCGGAAGCGGATCGAGGAGGTGCGTTCGAAGGGCTCGATGTGGATATCGGAAGCCCCGTCCTTGGCGGCCTGGAAGATCAGCGAGTTCACCAGGCGGATGATGGGGGCCGCGTCCTCGGCTTCGAGGAGATCGGGAGCTTCGCTCAGTTCGGCGGCGCGTTCGGCAAGAGTTCCGCTGCCGCGCAGGTCGTTGACGACGTCGGCTGCGGCGTTGGTGGCGAGGTCGAAGGCGCGATTGATGGCATCGAGAAGGGCGGGCTCGGGCACCACCACGGGATCGACCTCCACGCCGTAAAGAGCGCGCAGGTCGTCGAGGGGACCGAAGCGGTAAGGGGCCGAGGTGGCGACGACGAGGCGTCCTTCCTCCAGGGCTACCGGCAGCACGCGTCCGCGGCGGCACTGCTGCATCGACACGCGGGCCAGCACGTCGGGGGAGATGGCCGCAGGATCCACCGAGTCGGCGCTGGCGAGACCGAGGGCCTCGGCCTGGATCGTGGCCAGGCGCGCGGCGCTGACGCCGGCCACCGATTCGAGAGTGCGCTGGAAGTCCCCGTCCTCTCCCGTCTTGGACCTCGCCGTCGCGATCGATTGGGGGTCGATGCCGGCGGCGGCCAGGGCCCGGTCGAGAGGGTTGGTGGACGGCTCGGGCATGGTCAGAACGGCGCGCGCTCGCGGGTGTCCTTGTCCAGGGGATAGATTCGGTTGTTCCGGTCGGCGGTGTTGTGGCGGTAGGCGCTCTCGTGGCGGGGGGCGTCCGACACGTTGGCCGCCCGGGCCGCGGG
>JBHEPB010000185.1:0-10322 GCA_046260515.1 Binatia bacterium | reverse complement strand
TCGACGAAGCGATCGCCGACCTCGTCTCCTCGCCCGATGCCGACTCGCGCCTGGCCATCGCCTCGACGATGGGCGAGTTGCCGCCGCGCGTGATGCTGCCGGTGGCCCAGGCCCTGCTCGCCGACGCCACTCCGCAGATCCGCCGCCTGGTGGCCAAGGCCCTGGGCACCGGGCCGGACGTCGAGCGCATTCCCCTCCTCCTCGAACTGCTGGCCTTCCCCGAATGCCGAGAGGCCGCGCGCGCGGGCCTCGTGGCCCTGGGAACTCCCGCCATCGAGCAACTGGCCGCCGCACTGGCCGCCGTGCAGACGCCGGCGTCGATCCGGCGCCACCTGCCGCGCACCATCAGCCGCTTCCGCAGCCCCACGGCCGCGATCGTCCTGCTCGAGCAACTCGGCCGCGAAAACGACGGCCGTGTCTCCTACAAGCTCCTGCGCGGCCTCGGGCACCTGAGCGCCGACGATCCCACGCTGCCGGTGGACAGCGCCGTCCTGGTTGCCGAAGCCGAATCCAACCTCCAGCGCGCCCAGCAACTGCTGGCCTACCGGGTGGGGCACGACCTTGTGCGCGAGAGGTCGGGCGGCAACGCCGAGTATCACGAACTGCTGGCCGAGCTTCTGGCGGAAAAGGAAGGGCGGGCCCTGGAGAAAGTGTTCCGCGTGCTGCAGGTCCTCGAGACCAGCGAGGAATACGCGACCATCTTCTCGGCGCTTTCGGCGGAGGATCCCCTGGTTCGCGCCGGCGCGCGCGAACTCCTCGACAACGTGCTCGAAGGGCGCTTCGGCGACGGGCTGCTGGCTCTCACCGATTCCGCGCCGCCGCTCGAACGCCTGCGCGGCACGATCCGCGTCCTTCCCCTGCCCCTGGCCGAGACGGTGATGGCCGCCGCCTCGTGGACGCCGGCCGCGGGCGAGGACAAGGACCCGGCGCTCGCCGTTCTCGACGCGCTGGCATCGGATCGCAGCGCTGCGCTGGCCGCCCTGGCCCGCCGCCTCAGGGCATCGTTGCTCGTGGGCGGCGACCCGCGCGGCGAACCGGAGGACCGACGTGCCGTCGTCTGAGGAAAGCAGCAGCAGCATCGAGCGGCTCCTGGTCATCAAGGCCGTGCCCCTGTTCGCCGAGCTGGCCGCGGAGGAACTCGCCGTCATCGCCGAGCACGCCCGCGGCCAGGTGTTCCCTGCCGGCGCCACGCTCTTTTCCGGAAGCGGGACGTCGGTGGCCGCCATTCATCTCGTTCTTCGCGGAAGCGTGGTCGAGAGGCGCGCGGGCCGGCCCTTTCGCACCCATGGTCCCCAACACGTCGTCGGCGGCATCGACGCCCTGGCCCTGACGGCCTCCGACGTGGAGGCCGTCGCCGAAGAGGACACCGAAACGCTGTCGCTGTCGCGCGCCGATCTCGCGGCCATTCTCGAGGACAACTTCGGCATCCTGTGGGTGACCCTGCAGGGCGTGGCGGCGGCCGCACTGCAAACGCGGCGCCGCCTGCCGGCGACGGGTTATCCCTCGACCGCCGCACTGGAGCCGGCGACGCTTGCCGGCGACACGGCCGACCTGGCCGCGCGCCTCGCCTTCCTTCGCCACTTCGCCCCTTTCTCCCGCATCAAGATCCGCACCCTCGCCCAGCTGATCCACGAGGCGGAGGTCGCCGCGCTGGCCGACGAACAGCAACTGTGGGAGTCGGGGGAAAGCGCCGAGAAAGTCGTGGTGCTGCTGCAGGGGAACGTCGTCTGCCGCACGCCCGACGGCCGGCGCTTCGAAGCCGGCGCCGGTTCCCTGCTGGGCCTGGAGGAAGCGCTGGCCCTGGAGGTCCGCTGGTACTCGGCGCGGGCGCGCGGCGAGGGCCTCGCCCTGTCGATCTCGCGGACGGCCGTCATCGACGCCCTCGAGGACTCTCCCGAGTCCGCCATCGAAGTGCTGTCGGCGATGGCGAGCGTGGCCAGCGAGATCCGCGACCGGTTGGCGCGATCGGGGCCGCGAACGTAGCGGGGCGTTTCCCAAGGGGCGCGTGCCGGGTCCCTGCCCCCGATCCTTGTACGGCGGCCCCGTTTTCGCTATTCGTTCGCCGTGCTTCCCTACGCGGCCCTGTGGTGCAAGAGCAACGCGTCCTTCCTGCGCGCGGCGAGCCATCCCGAAGAACTCGTGGACAAGGCGGCTGAACTCGGCCTGGCCGCCCTCGCCCTCACCGACGTGGACGGGGTCCACGGCCTCGTGCGCGCCCATGTCCGCGCGCGCGAACTCGGCGTTCACCTGATCGCCGGCTCCGAGGTCACCATCGAGGACGGCACGCGAATCGTCCTGCTCTGCGCCGACCACGACGGCTACCGCAACCTCTGCCGCCTCGTCACGCGCGGACGGCTGCGCTGCGAGAAGGGCGAGTCGTGGGTCACCTGGCGCGAAGTCTGCGAGCATGCGCGCGGCCTGCTGGCCCTGTGGGGCGGCGACCACAGCCTGCTGGCCAGCCGCATCGAGCCCCACCTGGTGGCCAGGGAACTGCGCGACGCTTTTGGCGACCGCCTCTACGCGATGGTCGCGCGTCATCGCCGCGCCGAGGAGCCCCACCAGGAGGCGCGCCTGCGCGAACGTGCCGCGCGCCACGACCTTGCGCTGGTCGCAGGCCGCGAAGTGCTCTACCACGCGCGCTCGCGCCGCCCTCTTCACGACATTCTCACCTGCATCCGCGAGGGCGTCACGCTGGCGACGGCCGGCCGCCGCATCCGCGCCAACGCCGAGCACGCGCTGGAGACGCCCTACGCGATGGCGAGCCTCTTCGCCGACGACACCGCTGCCCTCGCCCGCACCCGCGAAGTGGCCGAGCGCTGCCGCTTCAGCCTGGCCGAGATCCGCTACCGCTATCCGGGCGAAAGGCTGCCCGACGGCAGCAGCGAGACCGAACACCTGCGCCGCCTCGTCTTCGACGGAGCCGCTTCGCGCTACGCCGGCCAGGTGCCGGCCGCCGTCGCCCTGCAGCTCGAACGCGAACTGGCGATCATCGCCGACCTCGACTACGGCGGCTACTTCCTCACCATGCACGACATCGTCGGGTTCTGCCGCAGCCGCGGCATCCTGTGCCAGGGCCGCGGCTCGGCGGCCAACTCGACGGTGTGCTACTGCCTCGGCATCACCGCCATCGACCCGGTGCGCACGGGGCTGCTCTTCGAGCGCTTCCTGTCGCGCGAACGCGCCGAACCTCCCGACATCGACCTCGACATCGCCCACGAGCGCCGCGAGGAAGTGATCCAGCACGTTTACGCCAAGTACGGCCGCAGCCACGCCGCGATGGTGGCCAACGTGATCCGCTACCGGCCGCGCTCGGCGGTGCGCGACGTGGGCAAGGCCCTCGGCCTTCCCGCCGAGACCGTCGAGCGCCTCGCGCGCGTGCTCTCCCACCACGGCGACGTGAGCACCTCGGCCATGGCGGCGGCGGACCTCGATGCCGGCGTCGGCGCCGGCGCCCACCTCTTCGCGCTGGCCAACGAGATCCTCGACTTCCCCCGCCACCTCTCCATCCATCCCGGCGGCTTCCTGCTCGGGCACGAGCCGGTCAGCGACCTCGTGCCGATCGAGAACGCGACCATGGAAGGACGCACCGTGATCCAGTGGGACAAGGACGACATCGAGAGCCTCGGCCTCTTCAAGGTGGACCTGCTCGGCCTCGGCGCCCTGACCATGCTGGACCTGGCCCTGAAGCAGCTTCGCGCCTGCCGCGGCCTCGAACTGTCCATGGCGACGATCCCGGCCGAGGACGCGGCCACCTACGAACTGATGTGCCGGGCCGACACCGTGGGCGTCTTCCAGATCGAAAGCCGCGCCCAGATGGCGATGCTGCCGCGCCTGAGACCGCGCACCTTCCACGACCTCGTGGTGCAGATCAGCATCGTGAGGCCCGGGCCGATCACGGGCGGCATGGTGCATCCCTACTTGCGGCGGCGCGCGGGCGAGGAAGAGGTGGAGTATCCCCACGAGTGCCTCGTGCCGGTGCTCGAGAAGACCCTCGGCGTGCCCCTGTTCCAGGAACAGGTGATGCGCCTGGCCATGGTGGCCGCCGACTACACGGCGGGCGAGGCCGACCAGCTGCGCCGCGACATGGCGGCCTGGCGAAGAACAGGCCGCATCGAGAAGCACCGCGAGCGCCTCACCTCGCGCATGATGGCCAGGGGCATCCGCCGCGAGTTCGCCGAGCGCGTCTTCGAGCAGATCCGCGGCTTCGGCGAGTACGGTTTTCCCGAAAGCCACGCGGCCAGTTTCGCGCTCATCGCCTACGCCACGGCCTGGCTGCGCTGCCACTACCCGGTCGAGTTCACCTGCGCCCTTCTCAACGCCCAGCCGATGGGCTTCTACTCGGTGTCTTCCATCGTAGCCGATGCCCGGCGCCGCGGCACCCAGGTGTTTCCCGTGGACGTGCTGACGAGCGACATCGACTGCACGATGGAACTGACGGCCGCCGACTTCGGCGTGCGCATGGGGCTCCGCTTCGTGAAGGGCCTGGCCCGCCGCGACATGGAAGCCGTCGTCGCGGCGCGCGCGGCGCGTGCAGTGGGAGAGCCCTTCGCGTCGATCGGGGATCTCGCACGCAAGAGCGGCCTCGGGCGCCCGGCCCTCGAGATCCTGGCCGAGGCCGGGGCCCTCGAAGGGCTGGAGGCAGACCGGCGCCGGGCCCTGTGGCAGGCGGGTGCGGAAGCGCCGGCGGCCCTGGCCCTGGAGGAGCGTTCGGCGACGCCCGGCCTGGAGCCCCTCGGCGAGTTCGAGACCATCGCCTGGGACCACCTGCGCACGGCCCACAGCACAAGGGGCTATCCGCTGGAACCTCTTCGCGAGGAACTGCGGCGGCGCGGGCTGCCGACGGCGGCCGAACTGGCAAGGCGCGGCGACGGAGGTCGCGCCGACTACGCCGGCATCGTCATCTGCCGCCAGAGGCCGGGCACAGCCAAGGGCGTGGTCTTCATGACCCTCGAGGACGAGACCGGCTTCGTCAACGTCATCCTCTGGCAGGCCGTCCTCGAGAAGTTCCCGCGGCTGGCCAAAACGGCTTCCTTCCTCGGCGTGAGCGGCCGCCTCCAGGCCGAGGGCGGCGTGGTGCACGTGGTGGTGGACCGCCTCTGGGCGCCCGCGTTGACGCAGCGCCCGCCGGCCGCCGACAGCCGCGACTTCCGCTGACGCGGCGCGAAGATCGCAATGCACACGGCCCTGCACGCCGCCGGCCTTTGCAGACCTCTGGGTTTCCCGTATCTAGCGCCGGTCGAGCCCCCGTCCCCGCGACACAACGGGCACCCGGGGCGCCAGGAGAGTCGCCGCATGCCCGAACCGAGTCGACGCGAAATCTGCACGCTGCTGCGCCAGTCGCTGCTGTTTCGGGGCCTCCAGGACGAAGAAGTCTCGCCCCTGGTGGAATCGGTCAAGATCGTCCGCGCCAAGGCCGATACCGTGCTGCTGCGCCGCGGCGACCCCGGCAACACCATGCTCATCGTCGTCTCCGGGCGCGTGAAGATCATCGCCACTTCCTCGCGCGACACCGAGCTGCTGCTGAGCATCGTCGAGAGGGGCCAGGTTTTCGGGGAACTGTCGGTGCTGGACGGCCGCGAGCGCTCGGCCGACTGCGTGGCCCTGACCAACGTCACCATGCTGAGCCTCGACCGCGAGGCGGTGCTGGCCTTCCTCAAGGTGCGCACCGACGTCTTGTTCCGCGTGCTCGGCGTGGTCTGCGGCAAGCTGCGCGCCACCACCGACATGGCCGAGCGCTCGGCCTTCCTCGCCCCGCCCGCGCGCCTGTTCCGCTGCCTCCTCGATTTTGCGAAGGTCAACGGCGAGTCCACCGGCGCGGGCCTCAAGGTGCTCCACCGCCTGCCCCAGCGCGAGTTGGCGGCCAGCATCACGGCCTCGCGCGAAACCGTGAACAAGGTGCTCCAGCACTGGAAGAAGCTCGACCTTGTCGAGACCGGCAACGGCTACGTGTGGATCAAGAACGTGGCCGCCCTCGCCAGCGAAGTCGGCCTCGCCGGCTACGCCGACAGCCTCGGCCAAGCGTGAAAACCCGGGACAGGTACAGGTTTCGCTGCGCGAAACCTGTACCTGTCCCGGGTTTTTTCTTCAGGCCGCGTGGCGGCGGCGGTAGCCTTCGAGGAAGCGCGCGAGGCGGCCGATGGCCTCGGTGAGGTCGTCGGCGTTCGGCAGGAACACGATGCGCATGTGGTCGGTGTGCGGCCAGTTGAAGCCCGTGCCCTGCACCACCAGCACTTTCTCTTCCTGCAGGAACTCGAGCGCGAACTGCTCGTCGTCGGCGATCGGATAGACGCGCGGGTCCAGCCGCGGAAACAGGTACATGGCCGCCTGCGGCTTCACGCAACTGACGCCGGGGATGGCGGTCAGCAGTTCCCACGCCAGGTCGCGCTGTTTGGTCAGGCGGCCGCCGGGAGCCACCAGCTCGTCGATGCTCTGGTAGCCGCCGAGCGCCGTCTGGATGGCGTGCTGGCCCGGCACGTTGGCGCACAGGCGCATCGACGCGAGCATGTCGAGGCCCTCGATGTAGTCGCGGGCATGGCTCTTCTCGCCGGTCACGATGCACCAGCCCGAGCGGTAGCCGCAGGCCCGCCAGTTCTTCGACAGCCCGCCGAAGGTGATGCACAGGACGTCGTCGGCCAGCGTCGAGATGGCGGTGTGCTTCTTGCCGTCGAAAACGACCTTGTCGTAGATCTCGTCGGCGTAGAGGATCAGGCCGTTCTCGCGCGCGATCTTCACGATCCCGCGCAGCACGTCCTCGGGATAGAGGGCGCCGGTGGGGTTGTTGGGGTTGATCACCACGATGGCGCGCGTGGACGGGGTGATCTTGGCGCGGATGTCGTCGAGGTCGGGGATCCAGCCGTTGGACTCGTCGCAGAGGTAGTGGCGCGGCACGCCGCCCGACAGGCTGACGGCCGCCGTCCACAGCGGATAGTCGGGCGTCGGGATCAGCACCTCGTCGCCGTTGTTGAGCAGGGCGTTCATCGTCATCACGATGAGCTCGGAGACGCCGTTGCCGATGTAGATGTCCTCGATGGTCACGCCGCGCACGCCCTTGGTCTGGGTGTAGTGCATGATGGCCTTGCGCGCGGCGAACAGTCCCTTCGAGTCGCAGTAACCCGACGCGTCCGGGAGGTTGTGGATCACGTCCTGGACGATTTCCTCGGGCGCGAGGAAGCCGAAGGCGGCGGGGTTGCCGATGTTCAGCTTGATGACGTGCTGGCCCTCGTCTTCCATCTGCTTGGCGCGGGCGAGCACGGGACCGCGGATGTCGTAGCAGACGCCGGCGAGCTTGGTGGACTTGAGGATGGGTTGCATCGGTGCACCTGGAAGGGGATGGAAGGTCTTTCGGCCTTGGAGAGGAAGGGACACGGGCATCGGCGATGGGACGGCATCGGAGCGCTTGGCGCGCGGAACGTGGCGGCCCTCGTCGCGGGCGCGAACGAGCTCGGCCAGGGCGCTGGCGGGCACCCGCAGGGAACGCGAGCCCACCCGGACGGTGCGCAGCAGCCCCTGGTCGGCCAGGCGGTACACGGACTTGAGGAAGAGGCCCGTGTGGGCCGCGACTTCCTTCATGGTGTACAGGGGCTCGGCGACGTCGGGGTCGATGGCTGAGGGAGCGGATTTCGACACGGCCGGAAGTTAGAGGAAAACCCGCGCGCGAGCAAGAGGAAACGAGAGGAAAACGGGGAAGGTTCGGAGGAAAACCCAGCCGCCATGGCCGGCGCGGGCCCGAAAACGTCCGTTAGAAGAAAGGAGTGGGAAATGAAGCTCGAAGGAAAAGCCGCAATCGTGACCGGAGGCGGGACCGGGGTAGGCCGGGCCACGGCCCTGGAACTGGCCCGGGGCGGCTGCTCGGTCGTGGTCAACTACTCCAAATCGAAGGACGATGCCGAGGCCACGGCGGCCGAGGTACGGGCCCTCGGCGTGAAGGGCCTCGCCGTCCAGGCCGACGTCTCCGACGACGACGCCTGCCGGCGCCTGGCCGATACGGCCGCCCGCGAATTCGGGCGCCTGGACATCCTGGTCAACAACGCCGGCACCACCGAGTTCATCCCCCACCACGAGCTCGACCTGCTCACTCCCGAGGTCTGGAACCGCATCTTCGGCGTCAACCTGATCGGCCCCTTCCAGTGTGCGCGCGCGGTGCGCGCCGCCATGGACGCCTCGGGCGGCGGGGTCATCGTGATGACGTCCAGCATCGCCGGCACCAACGGCATCGGTTCGTCCATCCCCTACTGCACGTCCAAGGCCGCCCTCAACAATCTCACGCTGACCCTCGCGCGCACTCTGGCCCCGAGCATCCGCGTCAACGCCGTGGCGCCCGGCTTCATCCGCGGGCGCTGGTTGAAGGAAGGCTACGGCGACAACTACGAGATGCTCGAGCAGCTCGCGTCGGCGCGTTCGGTGCTGAAGAAGGTGTGCGACCCCGAGGACGTGGCCACGGCCATCCTCGGCTTCATCGCCGCCGACCTCGTCACCGGCCAGGTCCTCATCGTAGACGGCGGCCTCACCATCGCGCAATAGGAGCCGCGAGCCGGCGAGCGGCGAGACCGGTTCCTTTCCCAAGGAGCGCGCAGCGCGACGATGAAAAAGCCCTCTCGAAGAAAGGGGACAGGTACATTTTTCGCGAAGCGAAAAATGTACCTGTCCCCTTTTTAGTAGTCCCACCTCCACGTCGCGCCGACTTCGCCCTGGGCGTCCTGGCTGACGTCGCTCTCGATGGTGATGTGCTTGAAGATCCTCCACTCCAGGCTGAGCTTGCTCGACTCGGGCGTCAGGCCTCCCTGCACGCGCAGGTAAACGTTGTCGGTGAGGTACTTGCTGGCGGTCAGGGCCGCGGCGCCGTCGCTTCCCGCGGATTCGATGTCGAGGCGATCGAGGCCGAGCGTGCGCCCGATGCCGCCGAGAAAGCCCGAGCCGGAGCCGCCGAGCGGACTGCCGGCCAGTTCGGCCACCCCACGGGCGAGCTGCACGCTCTGCATCGGCGTCAGGTTGGCGGCGCTCTGGCCGAAGAGCACGCGCGAGAGCACTTCGTCGCGGGGCAGCGCGGGATCCGAACGCAACTCGATCACCGGCGACGTGGCCGGACCCGTCACCTCGGCGATGGCCGTGATGTCGTGGGCCTCGGCGCGGGCCTTCATCGTGAGATAAGGAACATTGCCCTCGCTGCCGTCGAAACGCAGCGTCGCCGAGTCGATGTCGAAGCGGCGCCCGAGCAGGCTGAGCTGCCCGCGCACCGACGTCACCGTGCCCTCGATGCGCGGGTCGAGCGTGTCGCCGCGCAGGTGAAGATCGCTGGCCCATTCCGACTCGACGCCGCGCCCGCTCACGAAGATGCGGTTGTCGCCCTTCACCGAGAGGTCCAGATCGAGGGCCGCGCGATGTTCGGCGCGGGCCAGCTCGGCGTCGCCCACGGCGCCCACTTCGACCACCACGATTTCGGGAATGCCCGAGACGAAGCGCGTGGGGATCTCGACGCGCGCGTCGTCGATGCGCACCGATCCGGTGACCGAGCCGACGACGGCCTCGTCCTTCTCTTTCCCGCGCGACGCCCGGATGGCCACCGTAGCGTCGGCCTTCATGGTGAGCAGGTCGAGGCGGGCCAGCAGCGCGTCGTTGGCCTCCAGGTCGAGCTCGACGACGAAGCCCGGCAGGTCGGTGAAGTCGAGGCGGCCCCGTCCTTGAACGGTCCCCCCGTTGCCGTCGCCGGCCGTGAGCGAATCGAGCTCGAGGCTGGTGCCGCTGCCGCGCAGTTCAGCGCGAAGGTCGCGAAGCGCCAGGCCCGTCGCCGCCTGGTCCCAGGTGCCGCCCTCGATGCTGGCGCGCCCCGTGATGCGCGGCGCCGCCATCGTCCCGGTGGCGCGCAGGTCGGCGTCGATGCGCCCGGAGACCTGGTCCTCGCCGAGGGGAAGCAGCCCGACCACGGGCGCGAGGTCGCCCTTCCACACCAGCGTCGCGCTGAGGGGAGCGCCGCCCGCCGTTCGCGACATCGGCGCGTCGAGGGTCAGCGCCAGGGTCGTGCCGGCGAGCCCCGCCAGGCCGGCCGTGCCCGCGAGCCTTCCGCCTTTCAACCTCAGGGTCGCGTCCACATCGACGGGCGTGGACAGTTCGGGATCGAGCCCGACGCCGGAGACGCCGCGTCCCTTCAGCGTCATCTCGCCCGTGGCCGTGTCGCGCGCTGCGCCGTCCAGGACCAGGCGGCCGCTCACTTCGCCCTGCACGTCGAGTTGGGGCGCGAAGGCAGAGACAAGGCCGAGGGGAAGGCTCTCGGCCTCGGCCTCGACGTGCAGCTTGCCGCCGACCGAAGAGGCCTGGCCCCTCAGGCG
>JBHEPB010000210.1:0-5111 GCA_046260515.1 Binatia bacterium | reverse complement strand
CCGCGAAGCCGCCGCCGCGGCCTTCGCCCGCCTCCGCAAGGAACTCGGCCCGGCCTGGATCCTCGTGAACAACGCCGGCCTGGCTCCCACCGGCCGCGCGGCCGGACAGTGGCCCGAGGAATGGGACCGCACCGTCGCCCTCAACATGAGCGCGCTCTTCCAGTGCAGCCTCCTCGCCCACGCGCAGATGAAGGAAGCCGGCGGCGGCGGCCGCATTCTCAACGTCACGTCGATCTTCGGACGCCTCGGCAGCTCGCTGTTCCGGGTGGCCAGTTACGCGGCGAGCAAGGGCGGCGCCGAGAACCTCACGCGCCAGCTCGCCGTGGAATGGGCCCGCGACGGCGTCACCGTCAACGCCATCGCGCCCTCGTGGTTCCCGAGCGAGATGACCCACGAAAGCATCGTGCAGGGAAGCATCGAGGAGAAGATGGCCTCCGGCAATCCGATGGGCCGCATCGGGGCTGAGGGAGAACTGAGGACCGCCTGCCTGTTCCTGGCCTCTCCGGCCAGCTCCTACGTGACGGGCGCTGTGGTGCCCGTGGACGGCGGATACACGGCCTGGTGAAGGAACGTCGTCGGGATTCGGGTAGCGCCGGCAGCGAGCCGCTGCGGCCGCCCGGGAACCGTTACCAAGCATCAAAGGTCGAGGGCTCGGGTCCCGACCGGGGAGACCACGGACCATGCGTCGTATCGTCCAGTTGATCGTAGCGATTGTCTTCGTCGGGTTCGGCGCGGCGATCGCGCTGACCCGCTTCGCCCCCCTCCAGGACTGGATCGTGCATCGCATGGCGTCCCAGGTCTTCCGCGGGACGAGGGCCGAACTGTTCGGTGAGGATGCGCTGAGGGCCCTGGCCTGCGGGACCGCCTCGCCGGTGGCCGACCCCAAGCGTGCGAGTGCCTGCGTGGCGGTCTTTGCCGGCGGCAAGTTCTACGTGGTCGATACCGGCCTCGGCTCCTGGAAGAACATGGCGCTGTGGCGCATCCCCGGCGACCGCATCGGCGGCCTCTTCTACACGCACTTCCACTCGGACCACATCGGCGAACTCGGCGAGTGGAACCTGCAGACCTGGGGAGCCGGTCGTCCGGAAGCGTTGCGCGTGTACGGCACCAAGGGCGTGGAACGCCTGGTGGCCGGCTTCAGCGAGGCCTACGCGCTGGACCGCGACTACCGCACCGCCCACCACGGCAACGAAGTGATGAATCCGCGGAAGGGCCTGATGCAGGCCATGCCTTTCACGGTGGATCCCAAGGATCCGGCCGGGCTGGTGATCCTGGAGGAGAACGGCCTGACGGTGCGCGCCTTCCTCGTGGACCACGCGCCCATCGAGCCGGCCGTCGGCTACCGCTTCGACTACAAGGGCCGCAGCGTCGTCGTCAGCGGCGACACCGTTCCGTCGCCTTCACTGGTCGCCGCCAGCAAGGGCGCCGACGTTCTCTTCCACGAGGCCCAGGCTAACTTCCTCGTCGCCATCCTCCAGGAAGAAGCGGCCGCCGCCGGTTCCAAGCAGTACTCGCGCATCCTCGGCGACATCCCCACCTACCACACCTCCCCGGTCGACGCGGCCAAGATCGCCAACGACGCAGGCGTGGGACTGCTGGTGCTCTACCACCTGACGCCGCCTCCGCTGAACCCCCTGGTCGAACGCATCTTCACGCGCGGCGTCTCCGACGTGCGTTCCCAGGGCGTCGAGGTTTCGCGAGACGGTTTTCTGGTCACCTTGCCGGCAGGCTCGAAGGAGATCGATACGAGTCACGTGGACTGACGTCGGCGCTGCCGGCGAGCACCGCCGCGCGAACCTCCGAGGCGTTGACCAGCGGGCGTCCGCGATGCGCGGCCAGCTCGGCCGCGGTGAAGGGACGGAAACCGACCGGCAGGTGGGCCGCGTCGAAGTTGGCGAGGAGCCAGTTCAGGAGTGCCGCCAGCGCGGCGTCGTCGAGCTGGGACTGGGCCACGCCGGGAACGCGGGCGAGGTACTCGCGGCCGCCCTCCAGGCCCGCAAACCGCGCTACCGAATCGCGAAGCTGGGGCACCGCTCCCGGCAATCCGTCGCCGCCGGCCTGGTGGCAGCCCTGGCAGTGCAGAACGTAGTCGAGGGCGGGATCGCCCGTCGTCTTCGAACCGATGTCGGTGTCGTGGGCGCGCGGCACGCGGCCGGGAGCGCCGAAGCTGACGCCCTGGGCGGTCGCGGCGGTCGCGGCGAGTAGCAGCAGGCTCACCGCAGCGACCAGGCAGAAGGCGAAAGCGCCGCCGCGATTCCCGACGCCCTCCGGACCCGCCGCCGCTGCAAGACAGTACGCGGAAGGTCCGCCAGGATTCCGGACGCTGTCCGGACGCGCGGCGTCCGGATCAGGATTTGGTCGCAAGACCGACGACCACCGAAACGCTGCAGTGCACGGCCCGGCTCTGGGTGCCGAAGCACCACAGCAGGTCGTTGTTGCGGAAGGTATTGTACACCGGCTGCTCGCCCTCGGTGCGCGAGCACAGGCAACGCCCGCAAAGCGACTGCCCGCAGCAGTCGTTGTAGGCGATGACGTATTCCTTCTGGTCCACCGGATTGCGGCAGGTGCCGAGCCAGGTGATGGGCGACATCTCGGTGCCGGGCGGGCAGGTGTTGGTGGTGCCGCCGCAACACGCGCAGAGGTAGCCGTGGATGGCGCAGTGGCGCCAGTACTGGCAGTCGCTCTGGTCGCCGGTTTCGTCTGGCGCCGGCGCCCGCGATTCCTCGGCGGCGGCGAGGCGCGCTACCGGTAGAAGGGGAAGGGCGGCTCCGCCGACCAGCAGGGTGCCGAAGCGGGCGAGAAAGCCGCGCCTCGAAGTGCGCCGTGCCATCTGGCGCGAGCCGTTCTCGATCCAGCGGTCGAGGCGCTTCCAGGAGTCGTGGATTGCCATGGTCATGCCACCTTTGCGCGCTCGCGCAGGGTTGGGTCCGGGGTTCCGGCCTCGTCGTGGTCGTGGCCATCGTGGTCACCACCCGCGCCGTGGCGGTGCGCGAACTCCTGGATGGAGGCCACGCCGCGGTCGCGCGCTTCAACAAGGCTTTCCAGATGCTCGCGCGAATTGACGATGCCGTGGCTGCGCACCACGCCGCCCGCGTCGAGGAGCACGGCGTAGGGCAGCTTGGCCACCTGCCAGGTCATGCCGAGCTGGGTCGAAAGCACGTAGGGAAAGTCCGAGAGTCTCTCGGCGCGCGCGAGGGCTTCGTGCTCGGCGGTCTCGCCATCTCCCGCCAGCAGCACGCGAAGGTGGCCGGCCTCGGCGCGGGCCATGGACCGCAGCGCGGGCAGGAGGGTCTTGCACACCGGGCAGGAGGGAGAAAGGAAGAACACCAGCGTCGAGCGGCCGTCGGCCGCCGCACTCCCGACCATCTCGGTGGCTCCGTCCAGGCGCGAAGCCCTCACCACGGGAGCCTGGTCGCCGACCACCACTCCGCGGCCGATCATCAGCGCTCCGGCCGGGGCCACGCGTTCGTAGAGGACGCCGATCTGCCGCGTCAGGGCGAACACCATGCCCGCGAGCACGACGACGACGATCCACAGCAGGACCACCGAGGCCACGAGCGCGCCGGTCATCGCGCCTTCCTCGCGGATGGTGGGAAGAATCCGCCGATGGAACCGCGGGCGATCACGAGGACTTCTTCCTCAGGTAGGCCGCGCGAGGCGCCAGCACCAGCATTCTCTCGCCGGCCAGCCACAGCAGGACGAGGGCCGCGACGGTCGCGAGAAAACCAACGACATCCAGCCACACCAGGCCCCTTGCCACAGCGGGCAAGGTGAGAGTCGCGGCAGCCAGGGCGAGTACGAGGTTGCGCGCCACCAGTTCGCGGCCGAGGGGAACGCGGGAGGCCGGCCCCATGCAGCCGCAGTCGATGTCGGTGCGCCCGCGCCGGACGTTGACCTCGATGGCCGCGGCATAGGCGAGCATCAGCAGGGAAACGGCCGCGGCGGTCCAGGGAAGCAGAAGGCCAGCGAGCAGGCCCGCAGCGAGAAGGGTCTCGACCATGCCGATGCCGGGCGCAACGGCCACAGCCACGCGCGGCGGAACCAGCTCATAGGCCGCAAGCACCGCGCGGAAGCGCTGCGGGTCGCGCAGCTTGTGCCAGGCCGCCGAAGCCAGCAGCAGCGCAAAGGCCGCGCGCAGGGAGAGTTGCAGGACGGGATCCACGCCGACCGCCCTCAGGGAGTGAAGAAGAGGCTGAAGCCGAGACCGGGTTCGCTGATCTCGGTGCGCACGCTGCCGCTGTCGGCATCGTGCACGGTGATGGTGGGAGGAAAGCCGGAGGAGGTGATCAGCAGGGGCTGGTCGCCCTGGGTGACAAGGATTCTTTCCACGCCGGGGTTCGGCAGCGTCGCCGACAGCAGGGCCCTGGCGGCGCGCGCGCTGAGCCCGGCTTCGCTCGCCGGTCCCAGCTTGGCCTGGTCGGCGACGAAGCTCACGAGAGGGCTCGGGATCGCGATGCGCTGGGTGCGCGTCCTTTCCTCCAGGTCGTAGACCCAGACCTCGGTGCCGGGGTCCTTGTGGGTGTCGCGAGGGCCCTGGTGCATCAGCGCGAAAAGGCGTCCGCTGGCCGCGTGCACCGCCAGGTGCTGGAGACCGCCGATACGCCACTGCTCCTTGCGGTCGGCGTCTTCCAGCAGGGACCAGGTGGCCCCGAAGGCCAGCGCCGGACCGTGGACGTCCACCGTGTGGATGACACCTTCGTAGGACACGAAGATCCACTGGTCGTCCCGGCGCACGGCCTTCTCGGTGATGGGATCCTTGACCGGATCGAAGAAGGTCTCGGTTCGCTCGGCGCTCTTCACCGCGCCGCTGTCGTCGAGTTCCACCACCAGGGCGCTGCCGTTGGCGCAGAGCATGAAGAAGCGGCGCCGGCCGGCGGCATAGACGAGGCTGCAGCCGGGAGTCTCCACCTCGGCGACGAAACGCCGTTCCTTCATGTCCACGATGCTGAGGGAGGTGGCCGGCGTGATGTTGAAGACCGCCACGAAGCGACCGTCGTCGCTCATCGCGTTGGCGGCGTTGCCCGGAAAGTACTCGCCGCGCTTGGCGGGGATGGGAATCTCGGCCTTGGGAAGCAGGGTGCGGGCGTCGTACACGGTGACGACGTCGGTTC
>JBHEPB010000169.1:0-11012 GCA_046260515.1 Binatia bacterium | reverse complement strand
CCGACGACGCCTGGAACCTGACGGCTGTCTGCGACGACCACCACCGCCATTTCATCCACGCCGGCCGCATCCACGTGAAGGGCCGTGCACCCGACGACCTGGTCTGGGAGCTCGGTTGTCGCACCGGCAGGACGCCGCTCCTCAGGCTGCGCGGCGAGGTCTATCTCTACAAGGCGGGCACGGCGATGGCGCCCTGACGCTGTCCCGAAAGGCCGCGCGGCGGCGGCGGCGGCGTCGCTGTCGCGAAAGGCCGGCGCGATGGAGGCCGTTTCGCCTCAGCGGGCTGGATCCAGCGCCCCTGCCGCGAGGTCGGCCTTCTTCTGGTCCCCGGACAGCGTGCGCGCCGCTGCCATCAGGCAGATCAGCCCCAGCGAATCCCCGACCAATGCGCCCGCCATCAGCGCCGACCCCAACGACCCGAAATAGGCCGACAGCTTCCCTACCGCATACGGCCCGAGGGCAAGTCCGATGAAGGTGACCACCAGCAGGTAAGCCGCACCCGCCGTCCCGCGAAGCCGGGCGGGAACGAGGTCGTGGACGGTGGCGATGCCGGCGCCGATCCACGCGGAGGAAACGAAGGTGAGGGGAGCGTTGAGCACGAAGGCCAGGCCCGTGCCCGGCGCGGCGAGCATGGCCGCGAGCAGGGGCGGCGTGAAGACGGCCGTCATCATGCCGGTGTAGAGCCGTCCTCTCAGCGATCGTGCGCGCCAGGCGTCGGCCAGCGCGCCGCCGAGGCTGACGCCCAGCCAGCCCGCGACGGCCGCGACGGCTCCCACGGCGAACCCCACTTCCGAAGCCGGCACGCCGTGGACGCGCATGAAGTAGGGCGCTGCCCAGTAACCCACCGCGTAGCCGGTGAAAGACAGGAAGCCGAATCCGAGGGCGGCCCAGCGAAGCGTGGCCGTTCCGAAGATGACGTCGGCCGCTTCGGGATTGCGCACCCTCAGCGACTGCATCCACGAGAACGCGGCATAGCTGCCCATCGCCAGCGCGATCCACTGGGCGGCGTCGCCGCTCCAGAGAGTCAGAACCCACGCGACGGCGGCCAGGACGGTGGCCGCCGCCAGGTTGACGGCGACATCCCGCGCCCCGCTTTCGTGCGCCAGGGTCCACAGCGTCAGCGGCGGCAGCACCGCGCCGAGTTCATGGAAGAACTCGCCGAAAGCGGTACGCGCCGCCGCGCCACCCACATCCAGACGGACGCCTCCGCGCAGTGGCTCCCTCAGGGTCCTCACCCAGGCCGCCAGACCGAGACCCGGCAGCCCGACCGCGAAGAAGGCCACCTGCCAGCCGCGCAGCCCATAGGGCGCCGTGCCGGGCGCGAAGGCTGCGTCCCAGCGGTCCACGATCTGGCCGCCGATCATCAGGCCGCAGCCGGCGCCGAGGTAGATGCCGCTCGAGTAGATCGCGAGCACCGTGGCGCGCCGCCGCGGCGGGAACCAGTTCGAGAGCAGCGAGTAAGCGGCCGGCGAAGCGCTGGCCTCGCCGATGCCGACGCCGATGCGGGCGGCGGCCAGCTGCGTGAAGTTCTGGGCCAGCCCCGACACCGCCGTCATCCCGCTCCAGAAGGCGAGGCCGACGGCGATCAGGCTGCGGCGCACCCACACGTCGGCCAGGCGCCCGAGCGGGATGCCGAAGATGGCGTAGAAGACCGCGAAGGCCGTGCCGAAGAGGAAGCCCATCTCGGCGTCGGTCAGGCCAAGGTCGGCGCGGATGTGTTCGTTCAGGATGGACAGGATCTGGCGGTCGAGGAAGTTGAGAACGTAGACGACGACGAGCACCGTCAGTACGTAGGACGGGTACCACTCGGGAGCGTCGTTGCGCGATGCAGAAGTCGGCGGCGCATTCGCGGGGGGCGGGGGCGTCATGGTATGGGGCGAACCTGCATGAGTGCGCCGCTTCAAGCCAGTCGCGAGGTGATCCTGGCCTCCTGTCCTCTCTGCGGCGGCGGCGAGGCGACGGTGGTCGCCGACGGCGGGCCGGAGGGCTACGAGTGGGTGCGTTGCGCCTGCGACGCGGTGTTCAAGCGTAGGGGGCCGCGCGGTACCGCGGCGGGCGACATGGATACCGCCGCCGACACCGGCCGCGACGACTTCACGTCAGGTCACGAGGACGCGGCAGGCAGCGCCCACTACGACGACGCCTACTTCTCGCGCTACGCCCGGCGGCGGCGCCGCCGCGTTTCCAAGTCGCGGCGCCAGATCCTCGATGCGTTGGAGGTCGCGCCGCCGGGGCGCCTTCTCGACGTGGGCTGTTCCCTCGGCTACGCGCTCGAAGCTGCGCGTTCCCTCGGGCTGGAGGCTTCGGGCGCGGACCTGTCGGCCCATGCGGTGGCCGAGTGCCGCCGCGCAGGTCTCGACGTGCACCGCGGCAGCCTCCACGTGCTTCCCTTCGAGGACGCGAGCTTCGCCGTCGTGGTCCTCAAGCACGTCTTCGAGCACACGCCGGATCCTCGCGGGGCCCTGGCCGAGCTGCGGCGCGTGATCATCCCGGGCGGCGCCGCCTTTTTTGCGGTACCCGACGTTCGTTACTTCAAGGCGGTGAGGAATCCGGCCACGGCGCGTTTCTACCGCGGCGAAGCCGCGCGCGCCCATTTCGTGTACTACTCGCCGCGCACCCTGGCCCGCCTCCTGGAAGAAGAAGGCTTTCGCGTGGCGAGCGTGCATCCCCGCCTCGTCCACCGCCGCGGCGGCCTCGCGGTCGCGGCGCTGGAAATGCTGGCGCTGCCGTTTCGCTTGCCGGCCAGGCTGATCGCCGAGTCCCTCGGGTTGCGCAAGGAGTTCTGGCTGGTGGCGGTCAGGACGTGAGCTGGCGCAGGATGGTGGCGCTGTCGAAGTAGACCCTCTCGCACACGAGGTCGCTTCCCTCGAAGACGAAGAAGGCCGTCATGCGGCAGCGGAACTCCTTGCCCGTCGGCTCGATGCCGGCCAGCGGGCCCTTGTGGGTGCCGAGAAGCCAGAACTCGGAAATCACGGCGTCGTCGGCGTGGTGCAGGGCGATCAATTCGTTGCGCTGGTCGGGGAAGGCCGTGCGGCTGGCGCGGAAGTACTCCGAGACGGCTTCGGGGCCGTCGTGGACCTGGTCGGTGGCAATCAGTTCATAACGGGGGTGCTTGAAGGTGGCCAGGGTGCGGTCGAACTGGTGGACGTTCTCCGATTCCATGTGCTCGCGCACGACGCGCTCGCGATGTTCCCTCAGGGCGCGGATGTCCTCGGGCAGGTTCATGGCGTTCTCCTTCTGGGCCGGCTTGCTCAGCCGGCTTGCTCGGCCGCGTCGGCGTTCTGAGCGCCGGGCCGCGTCGCCGCGGCGTCCTTCATTCGGCCTTGGTGCCGTCGTCCTCCACCGGAGAGGGTTCCTCGATGGCGATGACGGCCGGCGGCGGCGCGGCAGCAGCAGCCGGTGCAGCCGGTACGACCGCGGCCGGCGCGGAACCGGCTGGTTCCTCCGGCGGAAGGGGAGCCGGGGTGGCAGCGGCGGGAGGCTCGGCGCTCTCTCCGCGTTCTTCCCTGGCGATGGCCGCTTTGGCTTCGCTTGCCCGGGCCTCGATGGCGAGCACGGCGTTGCGCTGTTCGCGGGCCTTGGCCGCCTGGCCGGCCTTGTCGTAGGCGTCGGCCAGGGCCGCGCGGTTGTCGGCCACGTCGGGCGCGAGGTCGATGGACTTGCGCAGCGCATCGATACTGGGTTCGAACTTGCCGAGGTCGTAGCGGCACAGGCCGATGTAGTACCAGCCCACTGCACCGAGTTCCGGATCCACCTGCATGGCCTGCCACAGCGCGGGCTCGCCGAGTTCGGGACGGCCGAGGCTGCGATAGACCACGCCGCGGTTGTAGTAGATCTGCGCGGCGATCTTCTTCGTCTCGTCGTCCTGCTGGGCCAGGGGCGTCGGGATCATCGCCAGGGCCGTGTCGTAGGACGTGAGCGCCTTCTGGGGCAGCCCGTATTTCTGGTACATGAAGCCGAGCGCGGCGTGGTTGTCGAAGTAGTCGGGCTTCTCGCGCACCAGCTTCTGGTAGGGCTCCAGCTTTTCGGCGAGTACGGCCTTGGCCGAGGAGATCATGTTGGCGGTGCGCTGGTCGCCCGGCAGCATGGCCTGGGCCTTCTCGAGGGTGGCGATGCCGCGCCCGTAGTCGTCGGACATGCAGTAAGTGAGGCCGAGGGCCTGCACGAACTCGGCGCGCTTGGGATCCAGCGCGATGGCCTTCTGGAGAGCGGCAATGGCCCTCGGGAACTGCTCGCGCCCCCGGTAGGACCAGGCCAGGTAGTAGTAGGCGAGGGCGTCGTTCGGGCGCGCGGCCAGCACCTTGCGCGCCGACTCCTCGGCGTCGGCGTAGGACTGCAGATTGATGAGCAGCCGCATGAGCTCGACCTGGGGCTCGACGTTGGCGGGATTCAGGTCGTAGGAGCGGCGGCAGTCGCCGATGGCGTCGAACCATTGGGAGCGGGCCGAGCGGTCGCGGCAGCGCGAGAGGAGGTGCCCGGGGTTGTCGTTGTCGAAGTCCTTCTCGTCTGGCGCGGTGGCCGGCGGCGCTTCGGCAGCGGGAAGCACCACGCGGCCTTCGCCCGGCACCAAAGAAGGAATCGTGGACGACGTGCCCTGGAGCCCCGTGTCGCCGGCGGCGACCTGGGCCTGCACGGCGGCCTCGGCTTCGCGGCGCGCGGCCATCGGCCCTTCCTCGATCGTCTCCTGCTTCTGGAGGCCCTTGGCGCCCGAGCAGCCGAGGCTCGCCAGCACGAGGAGAGTGGGCAGCAACAGGCAGGGACGAAGCAGGCGGCGAATGCGTCGGTGGCGGGGCGCTTCAGCAGTCATGGTCGTTCATCCTAGGAGGCCCTTGGCGAAGGGTCCATCTCGAACAGGCCCTATTGCCCCCGATAGGCCCCAAGGTCCGGTGCCACGCCTTCCTCAGCGGCGGTCGGCGCAGCGCACGGCGGCGGTGCTCACCCTCACGATGCGAAGGTCGCCGAAGGGCGTCCCCACGCCGCTGTTCAGCGTCATCCCCACGGCCAGGTTGCGGTCGAAGTCGGCCCAGGCCCCCGACCCCCCAAAGCCGAAGTGGCCGATGCCGTGGCGAATGCCGCCCCCGAGCCCCATGGTGAAGGGCCGGTGGTAGCCGAGGCGCCACTGCATGGGGAAGGGCACCACGCGATCGACGGTGCGGTTCTGGATGGTGGAGGCGCGGTGGAGGGTCTTCTCCGACAACAGCCTCACGCCGTTCATCTCGCCGCCGCCGGCCAGCACCGCGTAGAGCGTGGCCAGGGAGCGGGCCGTGAAGACGCCGTTGGCCGAGGGAATGCAGGCCGCCGCGAACTCCGGCGAGTTGAAGTCCACCTCGTCGATGCCGTGGGGAATCAGCGCGCGCTCCGCTTCGCGAAGGTCCACCGGGACTCCCACCATCTGCAACCAGCGGTTGATGGCAGCCAGGTGGCTGCGAGTGCGGTCTGCCCCTCCCTGCCGCGCCTGGAGACCCGACAGGGCCAGCATGGCCTTGCGATGGGCCTGTTCCTGCGGAAGACCGATGTAGAGCCCGTCGAGGTCGAGGGGCCCCGCGATCTCCTCCTGGAGCACCTGGCTGAAAGGCTTGCCCGTGACACGCTGGATGATCTCGCCGACGAGGTAGCCGTAAGTGAGGCCGTGGTAGCCGTGGGCGGTGCCGGGCTCGTGGATGGGATGCGCGGCCTCGAGGGCCCTCACCATGTAGTCCCAGTCGAGCATGCGGCGGGCGTGGTCCACCATGCTGCTGATGTCGTAGAGCCCGGCCTCGTGGCTCATCACCTGGCGCACGGTAATCTTCTGCTTGCCGCCGTACGCGAACTCCGGCCAGTGCCGGGCCACGGGTTCGTCGTAGTCGAGCAGCCCCTTGTCCACGAGGACGTGCAGCAGCGTGGACGCCACGCCCTTGGTCGTGGAGTACGACATGGAGGCGGTGTCGGCGTTCCAGCGTGCGCCAGTGGCATCGACGGTGCCGCCCCACAGGTCCACCACCTTGCGGCCGCGGTGGAAGATGCACAGCGCGGCGCCGCCGGGGCCGGGACTCGGGATCAGCGACTTGAACAGGCGCGCCACCGACCAGAAGTCGGGGTGGATGTAGCCCTCCACCGGGTTGGTGCTGCTGGAGCCGGAAGCCAGGTGCAGGACCGGACGCGCGCCGGTCACGGCCTCGTCGGAAGAAAAGCCCGGTGCCATCAGGAGTGCCTTGTGGCGCCGTTGGTGTGGACGGCGGCGACGGGTTGGACGGATGCAGCTTTGGCCGGCGCCGACTTCGGAGCGGCGTCGCGCGGCAGCGCTTCCTCGTTCCTGGAGGCCGGCTGGCCGGAGATCGCCGAAGCACGGCGGGCGAGGGTCTGCAGCTCCTCGAAGGACTCGCGCGTGGCCTTCACGTAGGCCGAGAGGTCGGGCACCAGGTCGTAGTCGGCGTTGAAGCCCCAGCACAGCTTGCCGTCGTAGCTGAGCAGAGCGATGCCGAGGCCGAGGTTGTCGATCAGCGGCACGTGGGGAAAGGTCTCGAGCAGCTTCGCGCCCAGCATGTACATGGGAAACTGGGGCCCCGGCACGTTGGTGACCACCATGTTGAAGGGCAGGAGGCGCGTGATGTTGCGCCCGGCCAGGGAGAGCAGCGTGGACGGCGTCCACTCGGCGACCTGGGTAAGCACCTCGGCGCCGACGGCGCGGCGCGAGGCCTTCAGTTCAGCGGTGGTGTGGCGGATGGCTTCGAGCTGGCGGCGCGGGTCTTCCTCGCCGACGGGCAGGTCCACGTTCCACGCGGAGACGCGGTTGCCGAGGGCTCCCCTTTCGTCCTCGGTGCGCACGCTGACGGGCGTCATCACGCGAAAGTCGATGCGCCGCGGATCGACGAGGCGACGCTGCAGGAAGCGTCGCACGGCGCCCGTCACCACCGTGAGCACGATGTCGTTGAGAGAGCCGCCGAGGCTGCGACGGATGGCCTTGATGTCGGCCAGGCTCATCGTCAGCCAGTCGAAGCGGCGGTGCGGGCCGATCTCGCCGTTCAGGGGAGTGGCCGAGGCCGTGCGGAAGGAAGCGCCGAGGGTTTCGGCCACCGCGCGGCCCCGTGTCAGGAGGTCGCGCTGGGTGTCCTCGGCGGCTGCGATCAGCCCACCCACGCCGCGCGCGGCTTCCAGGGGAAGCTTGGCCCAATGGGCTGCCTCGTCCAACAGCAGTTCGACGCCGGAAGGCGAAGGCCGCGGGATGAACTGGGGCGTGTCGTGGATCTCGTGGGTCTCGAAGGGGCTGAGCAGGATCTTCAGCATGTCCACGCCGGAGACGCCGTCGATCATGCAGTGGTGGACCTTGGAGATGAGCGCGAAGCGATTGTCCGACAATCCCTCGATGATCCAGAGTTCCCAGAGCGGCCGCTGGCGGTCGAGGTGCTGCTGCATGATGCGCCCCGACAGGCGTTTGAGCTGGGCTTCGGTCCCCGGACGGGGAAGGGCCGAGTGGCGGATGTGGAAATCGAGGTTGAAGCGGTCGTCGTCCACCCACACGGGCTGGCTGGTGAACGGCACGTACGCGAGCTTCTGGCGGTAACGCGGGATCAGGTGGAGGGAGGACGCGAAGACCTGCTTGATGGCGTCGGCGTTGATGCCGCCTTCCGGAGTGGCCAGGGGGCCGGCCTCGAAGATCATCGTCGAGGCCACGTGCATGTAGGCGTTGGGCTTCTCGAGGATGAGGAAGGAGTTGTCGAGGGCGGTCAGGCGGTCGTAGGCGTATCGGGCCATGGGCAGTCTCCCTGGCCGGCCGGGGCCGGCAGCGGCGGGCCCGACGGGGCTCCCCAGGATGAGAGTTTCTCGCGGTTCCCCATCCGCCTCAAGTCGGCCTCCAGCGGCGCCGGCGATCGCCGACTTCCGCCGCGAGCCCGTCCCCGCTAGATCGTGGAGCAGGCGGGAATCTCGCACGACCACGGCCCGTTTCCGTTCGGATACGCCGACGCGAAGACAGGAGTGCGCGCGAGTCCCCAAAGGCAGGTGTCGGATGGATCTTCCCGTCAGCGTCAACACCCTCGGTGCCCTCGTCACGCTCGGCCTCGGAGTCTACGGTCTCTTCTGGCCTCTCGGCGTCGCCGCGTTCGTCGGCATCCTGCCCGAAGGCGAACGCGGATTGTCCGAGATCCGCGCCACGTACGGGGGGCTCTTCCTGGCCATGGGACTCTTCGCCGTGGTCATGCAGTCCACCGACGTTTTTCGCGTGGTCGGCGTGGCCTGGCTCGGCGCTGCGGCGGGACGTTCCTTTTCCGTGGTGCGCGACGACAGCCGCTCCGGAGCCAACTTGGGAGCCATCGCCATGGAAACGGTGATCGGGCTTTCCATGCTGATTCCCTGGGATGTCTTCTTCGGCGCTTGAACCCCGAATGCCCTCGGACTGAACACGCGGTTAGCGGCCGACGGCTGCGAAAATTCCTTGCGCAAAGCGAACCGTGCTGAGAAGTTGGCGCGTGTTTCTGGCCCGGGGGGGCAAGGAGTCCTGCATGAACGATTTCAAGATGACGCAACGGCTGGCGGCTTCGCTGCTGGCGGCTGCCTTGCTGGCGCCCGCTCCCGCGGCGGCTACCGCGATCACGGGCACCGTGACGTTCCAGGGCAACGTTGTGTTCGACGCCCCCATCCCGGGCATCACGCTGGCTGACCTCACGGCTGCCTCCGGTCCCGGTATCGCCGCCACCGGCAACGGCGAGCAATGCTCGATCGTGACCAACGGCAGCGCTCCCGTCGGCATCGGCGGCGCCTACCCGGATTCGGGATCCCTTTCGGTCGAGATGACGATCGACCGCGGCGGCATGAACGTCCCCGACGGCACCTGCCTCCTCCAGCTTCGCGCCACCGGCAACGACGGCGCAGCGGTCAGCGCCCGCGGCACCGTGACCGTGGAAGTGAGCGTCGCCGACATCCAGGGCAACGCCGCCATCGTCGTGGCCAACGACATCGTCGTGAGGCAGTCCAAGACCGTGGCCGGCCTCGACAAGGACTGCCTGAAGTGGGTGAAGAAGGAGGTCAAGTTCCAGGGCAAGTGCAACTACCTGCTGTGGAAGCTGGGCGGCGCGGCCGGCTCCCTCAAGTGCAAGGTCAACGATCCCGAGCCCGTCGGTTGCGACCCGGCCGCTTACGCCGAGGAAGTCCTCCAGCTGTCCTTCGGCCAGATGAACCAGCAGGTGGACGCGCCCAACGCCGACGCTGTCGATCTCGAATTGCTGAACGACCAGTCCAAGTGCCAGCGCTTCCTCGGCAAGGCCGGGGCCAACTTCCTCATCAAGCGCAACATCCTGGTGCAGAAGCGCTGCGTGGCCGCCCTGACGGACACCGACGCCTGCCGCGCCCAGGCCACCAAGGACGCCCGGGCCAGGCTGTCCCTCATCGACAAGTGCGTGACGGCCCAGGGCACCGACGTGATGTCGGGCCTCACCCTGGCCGACGTGGATGAACCGTGCCGCGCCCAGTGCATCGCGGCCGGCGTCCTCGACCGCAAGTGCCTCAAGGACTGCTTCGAGTTCGAGGTCTCGACGCTGTCGGACGGCCTCCTCGGCGACGTGCCGGCCTGCGGCGACGGGGTTGTCTCGGCGGGCGAAGCTTGCGACGACGGCAACGTCGTCGACGGCGACTGCTGCTCTGCCACCTGCACTGCCGAACCGGCCGGCTCCCAGAGCTGCGGCGTAGGGTTCTGCGAGGTCACGGTGGACCAGTGCAACGCCGGCGAACCGCTCGTCTGTACGCCGGGAGCGCCCGGGGACGAGGCCGCGAACTGCGCCGACGGCACCGACAACGACTGCGACGGCCTGATCGACATGGCGGACGCGATCGACTGTCCGTAAAGCAACGGCCTCCAGTCCCTTCGTCACGCGAGCCCCGGCAGGAAGCACCTGCCGGGGCTCGCTGCATTGCGGCCCGGCGGCACGCGGCCTCGCCTGCCGATTGGCAGCGCTCCGCGCGTCCTGCACACTGCGGCATGCCGAAGCCGCAGCGCGATCCCGACCTCTTCCTCGTGGACGTCTTCGCCGAGAGGCCCTACTCCGGCAATCAGCTGGCGGTGGTGGTGGGCGCCCCCGCCGCCCTGTGGCCCAGCGAACGCATGCAGGCCTTCGCCCGCGAGATGAACTTCTCCGAGACGACCTTCGCGTTGCCGACGCCCGACGGCGGCGCCTACGACGTGAGGATTTTCACGCCGGCCGAGGAACTGCCCTTTGCCGGGCATCCGACCCTCGGCACGGCCTGGGTCCTGCGCCACCACTACGACGGCGCCGCCTCGGGTCTCTCGCTGCGGCTCGGCGTCGGCGTGGTCCCCGTAGAGTTCGAGGAGGACGACGGCCGGGAACTGGTGCGCATGCGGCCGCGCTCCCCGGAACTCGGCGCGGTGATGGACAACGCGGCCATGGCCTCCTGCCTCGGCCTCGACGCCGGCGCCATCGACACCCGCCATCCCTGCCGCCGCGTGAACATCGGCGTGGAGTTCGTCATCGTTCCGCTGCGCGACCTGGCTTCGCTGAGAGCGGCGCGGCCGACTTCCCTTCCCGCCGGCGAGCCGGGCCGCATGCTCGGCGTGCTGGCCTTCGCGCCCGAGACCTACGAGCCGGGCGGCGACGTCGCGGCCCGCGTGTTCTTCGAGGCGGGCGGCATCCGCGAAGATCCAGCCACCGGCTCCGCGGCTGGCTGCCTTGCCGCCTGGCTCTCCGCCGAGCGCTACTTCGGTGGCGCGACGCTGACGGCGCGGGTGCAGCAGGGCTACGAGATGGGTCGGCCCTCCTGCCTCTACATCGGCGCCGAACCTCGCGGCGAGGGCTTCGCGGTGAACGTGGCCGGCAAGGTGCAGCTCGTCGCGCGCGGCACGGTGGCGTGAGCGACGATGAAACGCCGGCCGCTAGCCAGGCCGGTGCGCGGAAGCGCCTCGGGGGCACGTCGCTTGTGTATCCGCGGGTCTTGCGGCTGAGTGCGGCGGTGCCTACGGCCGGCGTCACCATCTTCGGGATCGTCAATGCCACGCGCGATTCCTTCTCGGACGGAGGTCGCTACCT
>JBHEPB010000136.1:0-12691 GCA_046260515.1 Binatia bacterium | reverse complement strand
TTGGTATGGCGCAGACCGGTGTGCCCTTCGGTGAGATCGAGCACGTGCGTGACTGGATCGGTGTCGAGGCTGCGGTGGAGCCGCCCGCCAACGAGCACCCCAAGCGCCCCATCCAGGGCTTTGCCTGCAGCCGTAGCGAGGTGAGCGGCCGCCGCCTGTGGGGTGCTTTCAAGCAGCGTTTCGGCCCGGCAGAAGCATTTTTCGCCGATCATTTTGTGGTCAATTACTGCCCGCTCGTCTTCATGGAGGCCACCGGTAAGAACCGCACCCCCGACAAGATGAACGCCACCGAGACCGCCCCGCTCTACGCCGCCTGCGATCAGCATCTGCGCGAAGTGGTGGCAACGCTCCAGCCGGAGTGGGTGATTGGCGTGGGGGCCTTCGCCGAGGGCAGGGCCAAGCAGGCGCTGACCGGCATGGACATCAAGTTCGACCGCATCCTGCACCCCAGTCCGGCCAGCCCCGCCGCCAACCGCGGCTGGAGCGAGGCCGCCGAAAGCGCCTTCGCCCGCCTCGGCATCGCGCTGCCTGGAGAGGGCAGCGGCGCGGCATCCCCGCCGGGCGAGGCTTCCCCCGCGGTTCGGTCCGCGAAGGACGCGCGTTGAAGGATCTCGTCCTCGAGCGGTTGCACGCCGGTGCACGGCTGCTGGCCAGGACAGCTCGCCGCCCGACCGCCGCCGCCATGCTCTGCCTCGCCTTGATGTCCGCGTCCACCTGGACGAGCGGCTCGACCTACATCGAGGACGTTTCCTCGTCGCTGATGGGCATCCGCAAGCTCGTCGGCGGCGACAGCGAGCATTACCTCGCCATCGCCGACTCCCTGCGCGAGGGCGACTTCGGCATGACCCACGTGGAGCCCACCGGGGCCGCCGATCGCGCGCACCGCCAGCCCGGCTACCCGGCCCTGCTGGCGGCGGCGGCCAGGCTCGGCGTGCAGAGGGCTCCCGACCTGGCCCGCCTCAATCTCGCCCTCGTCGTGTTGTCGCTGTGGATCGCCTGGCTGGGAACGCGGGCGGCCACCGGATCGGCGCTGGCGGGTCTCGTCGCTGCCGCCATCGTCTACGACGCGGGCTTCCTCTTCGACATCGCCACCGAGCGCCTGCTGACCGAGCCCCTGTACGTGGCGGTCTCTCTCGGCGCCGCGTCCGCCGCCCTTTCCTACCTCACGCGTCCAGGCGCCGCGGCCATGCTCGGCGCCGCCGTGCTCGCGGGCCTGGCCTACGACGTGCGCGTCAACGGGCTGCTGCTCGCCGTTTCGCTCGGCGTGATGATGGTCGCGGCCGACCTGCGCCGAGGGCGGCACGCCGACCCCGGGGCGCCGTCGGCAGAACTGGTCCTTCATCTTCCGGCGGCGGCCTACGCCGCTGCGCTCGCCCTCTTCGTGGTGGTGACGGTGCCGAGTTGGGTCCCGCGCGTCCTTCACGCCGGCAACCCCGTCTACCACGGCTACCTGCCCAACTACCTTTGGGTGGACGACTACGACCGCGCCCACATGCCGGGACCGCCGCGTTACTCGCTCTCCACCTATCTCGCGGAACACCGCGCGGGCGACGCCGCCCGGCGCCTGCGATGGGGAATGCAGCGCGTGTTCTGGGACACGCCTCGCGACAAGTTCGGGATCGTCGCTTCGTTCGGCCTGATCGGCGCCGTGGTGGTCCTCGTGGCCCTGCGCAACGGGCCGGGTCTCCTCCTCCTGGCGGCCGGCATCCTCCAGGCTATGCCGCTGGCGTGGACGGCCATGGCCAATCCTTCGCGGCGGCTCTCGGCTGCGGCCCTGCTGCCCTTCGCCGCGCTGGTGGTGGGCGCGGCCGCCGCGGCCCTGCTTCGCCGCGTGCGTCCAGGCCGAAACGACTCCTGACCCGCGCCATCGGCGCCGGTGTCGGTCCCCGCCCTCCGGCGACGGCCGGCCTCCGGACAAAAAAAGAGGCCGGCTCGTGTTTCCACGAGCCGGCCTTCGCCGAATTCCGCTACGAATCGCGGAGGTTTAGTTGAACGCGTAACCGAGCGACAGCGAGACCGACAGGTAGTCGTAGTTGTCGATATCCGAGGTCAGGGGCAGCACGTAGGCAACCTCCGGCGTGATGAAGAACTGTTCGGTGGCGTAGAAGTCCGCACCCAAACCGAATCGCATCCCGAACCCGTAGCCCTGGTCGACACCATTGCCCGAGTTCTTGCCCGGGATGACGTCGTCGAACTGGGAGAGGGTTCCGTCGCGGAGGATCTGCCAGTTGTGACCGTGGTCGCCGCGGAAGAGTCCCGCACCGACCGACAGGTAGGGCTCGCAGAAGCCCTCGATGGGATAGAACTTGAGATTCGGCATCAGCGACCAGGAGCGACGGTCGGTGCTGTTGTTGCCGCCGCCGTCCGAGTCGAACTCGACGATGTGTTCGGCAAAGAGCTCGATGGCGAGCATCTCGTGGAAGCGGTAGCCGACGCGACCGTTCCAGCCCCAACCGTAGGCGTCGTTGATCAGGTGCACGTCACCTCCGAAGAACTCCTCGGCGTAGACCGCGCCGAAGGCGAGGTACGCGAAAGGCGAGAAGTCATCCATCGGAGCGGCTTCCTCGGCCACCGGCGCGGGCCGGGGCATTTCCTCGGCCTGCTCGGCCTCTCCGTACGCGCCGGCCATTGCCATGGTCGCCGTGCCGAAGAACGCCACCGCGCAGAACATCGTACTCACACTCTTCATCTTCATGGGAAACCTCTCCTTAGTGACCTTGTCTCGAATCCAATCGTTCGGCGCACGCTGCATGCCGCGGGACGAGATCCCCCGGGGGCACACCCCCTCAGGCGACGCCCTTTCGCACTCAACGCCCTTCAGGTCGGAGAGTTTACCTTAGAACGGCGGCGAGTCACGCCCGGATGATGCACAAAAATATAAGGGCCCCGCCGGCGGGGCGGCGGGCTCGGCCGGGACGCGCCGCCCCCGGCGGGGCCCCGGCGGGCACGACAAGAGACCCCGAACACTTCGAAAACCAGCCTTTCCGCACCGCGGGCCGCCCTGGAGGATGCCGCCGGACCCCAAGGATCCCCCTCCCCATTCGGGAGCAGCCCGCCTTGGGGATCGGAATTGGCCCTCCCCGGTCGTAGCCGGAGCAGGCCGAAAGTCCCCTGGTCGCCGCCTCGCCGGAGCGGGCGCGCGCCTCATTCCGGCGGCGGAACAACCACCGCGGCGCGATGGGCCAGGATGCCCTCCACGGCCAGGATCACCAGGGCCGCCCATACCGCCGAGAAGCCGAGGAGGCGCACCCGGGAGAAGGGCTCCCCGTAGACGAGCACTCCGATGGCCAGTTGCAGGCTCGGGGCGATGTACTGGAGGATTCCGATCCACAGGAGGGGAATCCTCTGGGCAGCCGAGGCGAACAGGAGAAGGGGCGCGATCGTGACAGCGCCGGCCCCGAAGAGCAGGGCATCGGTGGCCGCGGCGCCGTGAAGGAAGGCGCCCGAGCCCGTCCCCTGGCAGTACAGCAGGAAGCCGAGGGCCGCCGGCGCGAGCAGCCCCGTTTCCAGCGTGAGGCCGGGCAGCGAACCGAGGGGCGCGCGTTTCTTGACCAGGCCGTAGAAGGCGAAGGTGGTCGCGAGAAGGAGGGAGATCCACGGCACCTGCCCGTGGGCTGCCGTCATGTAGAGCACGCCGCTGGCCGCCAGGGCCACCGCCGCCCACTGGGCCGCGCGAAGACGCTCACCCAGCACGAAGACGCCCAGGAGCACGCTCAACAGCGGATTGATGAAATATCCGAGGCTGGTTTCGACGATGTAGCCGGCGCCGACCGCCCACACGAACACGAACCAGTTGACGGCGATCAGCGCCGAGGCCAGCGCGTAGGTCGCCAGCACGCCCGGCTGGCGGAGCGCGAACAGCAGGCGTCCGCCCTGTCCGGAAAGCGCCACCCAGGCCGTCAGCAGGACGGCCGACCAGAAGATGCGATGACTGACGACCTGGAGGACGGGAACCTCGGCCACCAGTTTCCAGTAGAGGGGAAACACTCCCCACGACGCGTACGCGCCGACGCCGTACCAGAACCCCCGCCTCTCCCTGTCCAAGCTCCCTCCCCGAAACCGTCAGCAGCCTGCTTAGCGGGAAGCACCCAGGGAGCGGCGCAGGCCCTCGGCTTCGCCGGCAAGTCGCTCGAGTTGGGCCGAAACTTCGGCGTTGTCGCGGCAGGACGCGCGGGCGTCGAGAAGGGCATCCTCCGCCACCGAGAGCAGGGCTTCGGCGCGGGCGCCGCCGCCGGCGCGCACACTGTCCCGAACGCTGCCGAAGGCGTCTCCGGCCAGGCGCGTGTCGATGGCGCAGCGCCGCGCAGCCTCCACCTCGCCCGCGGTCGGCGCGACCTCCGCGGCTTGGGCCGGGAGCGACGCGAAGGCCAGGCCCGCGGCGGCCAGCACCAGGGCCAGCACGGCAGCCGGCGCATCCGGAAGAACGGTCAGGGTCTTGCTCATCCTCATCCGTGGAACCTCTTGTAGAAGCCCCGGCCCGGCGAGTCCCGCATCGGGTCCTCTGGAACGGGACTGGGCTCTCGGATACTCCAGCCCGCAGGCACGGCGAGCCGTTCGGGACCGTGACACCGAAGCGGCGCGACGGCAATCGTGGAGTCGCCACGACGAGACGGAAAAGGAGACGGCCAGTGCGAACCAGCGGCAGGCTCATCAACCGCCAGGGAGACGCCCGCTTCGGTGTCTTCTCCGAACCCGTCGCCGAGGTGAATTTCCGCGACTACGACCTTCGCACGCCCATGGACGGCCGCGCGGGTCCCCTGGCCCGTCACTTCGGGTTCAACCAGTTCCAGTTCCTCGGCGGACTATCCGAAGCGCTGGTCTTCGGCTGCGCCATCGTGGACATCCGTTACGTCGGCCAGGCCTTCCTCTACTTCTACGAGCCGCTCACCCGCCGCCTCTCCGAGTTCAGTTTTCGCGCTCCGCTGGCGTTCGGCACCCACTTCGACCAGAGGCCCGAGGACGGCAGCGCCACGTTCCGCTCCGGCGCCAACCACTTCGCAATGACGGCCAGCGGCGAGCCGCGCCAGCGCCAGCTCTGGGTGAGGCTCGCCGACGGCACCGAGGTGGACGCGGTCTTCGACGAGGAGGACCCGCGCCTGGAGCCGATGTGGATCTCGACGCCGGCCGGCCCGGGCGGTTTCGTCTTCGCGCGCAAGACCGCCGGCTCCCGCGTCAGCGGCACCGTGCGCTGGGAAGGGCACGACCTCGACCTCGCTGAACTCGAAGTGCTGGGCCACAACGACTGGTCGGCCGGCTACATGCGCCGGCGCACGTTCTGGAACTGGGGATGCCTGGCGGGGCGGCTCGCCGACGGCCGCATCGTCGGTCTCAACGTGTCCTGCGGCGTCAACGAAACCGGGCACAGCGAGAACTGTTTCTGGGTGGACGGCCGCCTCCACCGCCTCGGACCCGTCGGCTTCGACTACGACCGCCGCGACCTGATGAAGACCTGGCACCTTGCCGACAGCGACGGACGCCTCGAACTCGAGTTCACGCCCGAGGGCGGGCACGCCGAAAAGGTGAACGCCCTGGTGGTAGCCAGCAATTTCCGCCAGCTGATCGGCCGCTACCGGGGAACGCTGACTACGGCCGAGGGAGAAAGGATTCAGATCCAGGGCCAGCTCGGCTACGCCGAACGCCACTACGCCAAGTGGTAGTCCCCCGTCGGGGTCGCAGCCGATTCCTGCGTGCATCCGGTCCGGGCCTGGTCCAGACTCTCTGTATCGGCTCAAGGGGATATCCCCGAATGAGCGTGACCGACGAGGTAAGCGAAATGAGCAGAATGAGCAGGAAGGGAAAGCCCCGATTCGCGCGTACCCTTTTGGTCGCATCGTTGCTGGCCGCTTCGGCCACCGTAGCGGCGGCCCACTGCTGCCACGACGAACGCAGCCTCGGCGCCTGGCAGCAGAGCGAGCTGCCGCGCGGCCCCCACGGCCTCGACCAGGACTCGGGCCAGAAACGTCTGGGATCCGGGGCAGGAGCCATGCGAACCGACCCCGCTCGCAGGACGGGTTCCCTGAACGACGGGGGACTCGGCCAGATGCGCGGGAACTCGGTAGGCAACTACGGCGCCGGAAGTCTCGGCGAGCGCGGCCCCGGCGGGCTCGGCGCCCTCCAGGGCAACACCGTTCCTCTGCAGCCCAACCGTCCCCGCTGACTGCTGCCGCCCGCTCAGGGCTCTTGCCTTCCCCACGAAGAGCCCTTCAGGGCTCTTGCCTTCTCAACGAAGAGCCCTTCAGGGCTCTTCGTTCTCGTAGAAGACGTAGGCCGTGGCGTAGTCGCTCACCTCGAAGTACACCTTCTTCTCGCCCGGGTCGGCCTTGTAGTTGAAGTTGCGGTCGCGCACCCCGTAGCCGAAGCGGTAGGGGCGCGGCTTGGACTTCGATCCCGCCGTCGACATCGCGGTGCTCAGCTTGTCGATCTGGATGAATCGCATGTAGAGCTTGTCGCCGGCCAGCACGTCGAGCACGCCGTTGGTGCCGGTCCAGTTCTGGATTGAACGTCCCAGCTGGTTCTGCGATTCCTGGGTGCAGCCGGCCAGCAGCATCGCGGCCACGATCGCGGTTGCTGCTGCGCTCGCCGCGACTTTGCTGCGGCCCGGGATCGCGCCGGCCCCCGTCCGGAGACGTCGCGCACTGGATGTTGCCATCATGTGTCCTTCCTCCGTGTCGCCGCGCATGGGCGGCGACGACTGCTGGATCCGGGTTCGGGACGGCCGCGAAAGAGCGGGCGCCGCGCGCCGGATCGATGCTGAACCCTTAGCAGGTTCGCACCGGCGATGTCAGGGCGCCGCAGAAGCGGCGTCCTCGCCGCCCTCGCCGCCGAAGGACCAGCGCAGCCCCGCCCTCACGAGGCGGGGCGCAGCGATCGAGACGATGCCGTCGGCGCTGCGTCCCGACTCGATGGTCTTGTCGAAGAGGTTCTCCGCCGCGGCGAACACCTCGAAACCCCATCCGACTTCCCGCGCCACGAAGGCGTCCACCGCGGCGAAGCGGCCGAGGGTGCGCGAGTTGGCGTCGTCCTCGTACTGCTCGCCGACAATGCGCACCTGAAGGGAAGCGCGCCAGGGGCCTCCCCGGTCGTAGTCGAACCCGATGTTGCCCTGGTGGCGCGGAACCTGGGGAAGGCGGTTGCCCACCAGCGCAGGCTCGTCGTCGGAAGCGCGGATCTCGCCGTCGCTCCACAGGTAGGCCAGCGTGGCCGAGAAACCGGCGCCGAGATTGACGCCCACGTCGGCCTCCACCCCGAGGATACGCGAACGGCCGAGGTTGCGGCGCTGGCGGCACACGCCGCCCTCGGGAACGAAGCCGCACGGATCGACCACGCCGCCGCCCTGCCCCACCGTCACGTTGAACACGGGATCCTCGATCTGGTTCCAGAACAGCGTGGCCGACGAGCGGAAGGGCCCGGCCGCGTGGTCGATACCGGCCTCGAGGCCGAAGAGCTTCTCGGGTCTCAGGTCTTCGTTGGCCTCGGTGATGTCGTTGCGCACGCGGAAGGGTCGCACCTGCTCGTTGATGGTGGGCGCACGGAAGCCGCGGTAAAGGGCCGAGCGCAGCTTCACCGTTTCGGTCGCTGCGTAGGCAACGCCGAAGCGGGGGCTCAGCAGCAGGGCGTCGCGGCCGTCGAGGTCGCGGTCCACCAGAGCGGTGTCGCTGCCGAGGTCGGTCTCGCGGCGGAAGCCGTCGTAGGCCTTCCAGTAGTCGAGGCGCAGGGCGCCGGTGACGTCGAGGCGAGAGGTGGCCGCCACCACGTCCGAGACGAAAAGACCGCCCATGGCCTGGGAAGCCCCGCCCTCGCGGCGGCGCGTGAACCCACCGTCGAGGAAGCGTGCCAGTTCCCGCGACTCGCCGTCCACCCACAGCGCGTCCAGGCCGCCCACCAGGTGGTGCATGTCCAGCAGGTCGCGCGACCACACCAGCGAGCCTCCCACGCTGGTGGAGGGAACGTCGAACTGGTCGGCCGCCGGCAGTTCGCTGGCCCGGTCGGCAGCTACCGAAGAAAACGTGCTCGAGAAGGATTGGACGGTGGCGAAGACGTCGGCGGCCAGCCGGCCGGACTCGCCCTTGTCCACGTCGGCGCCGGCGCGGAAGAACCCGTTGGAAGTTTCGTTGCGCGCGTAGGGCGTGCCGTTGTCGCGATCCTCGTGGAAACCGCGCGCGGAAAGCCGCAGGCGCGTCTCGCCGGAAAGCTTGTGCTGCAGCGAAAGGCCGCCGTGGCCGTGCTCGCTGCCGCCGGGAATGTCGATGGCGCCGCGCGCATCCTCGCGCACCAGCGGATAATCGCCGCTGCGCATCCACCGGCCGTCCACGATGGCCGACGTGGCGCCGAAGCTGCGCGACACCCAGCCCTCGGTTCTTCCCCCGCCGCGTTCCCCGCCTTCGGCCAGCAAGCCGCCTGCGTCGCTGTCGGGCCGTCGCGTCGAAACGCTGACCACGCCGCCCATGGCGTAGTTGCCCCACAAGCTGGCGCCCGAGCCGCCGAATACTTCGACCCTCTCGATGGTCAACGACGGGATGCGGTTCCAGGTGATCCAGCCGCCGAAGGGATCGTTGAGGGGCACGCCGTCCACCAGCACGAGGGCGCGGCTGGTGCCGCTCGGTCCAAGGCCGCGCAGGGACACGCCCTGGGTGGTCGGGTGGGCTGCGCCGCTGCCGAGGCGGCGGAAAAGACTGAAGCCCGGGATGCGGCGCAACAGGTCGTCGAGGGTGCGCGCGGCAGAGCGTTCGACTTCGTCGCGCCCGACTTCCTGCACAGGCATGGTCGGGTCCGCCGCCGAAGGCGCCGAGCGCGTGGCGGAAACCTCGACGGGCGCCAGCGTGGGCGGGTCGTCTTCGGCAGCGGCGCCGGCGACGGTTCCCGCCACAACGGACACAAGCGCCGCTGCCAGCACGACGGCGAGGCGGCGCGGCGGAACAACGCGGTGCACAGCGCGTGCGCGTCGCCGCGTCACCGTGGTTCGTTGTCGCGAACCGACTCCAGCCACTTCTTGATCAGCGCGGTGTCCGAGGCGGTCACCCAGCGCGACAGGTTCGGCATCCCGTTGGACACCTTCAGGCCCTGGCGCACGACGGCATCGAAGGCCACGTAGGGCAGGGCCGTGCGGCGAAGGTCGGGAATGGCGGGCGAGCCGGACACGCCGCCGCCGCCGTGGCACTCGGCGCAGTTGTTGTGGTAGAGGCGCCCGCCTTCGGCCAGCTCTCCTTCCGTATCGAGGATGGTCTCGATGTCCCTGGCGGTGGGCGGCGCTGCGCTCGGGATGGCGTAGGTCACCACGCGGCCGCGACGGTCGCTCTTGCCCTGCTCGGCCGCCGATCCGCCGCCGAGGGCGAAGGCGCCGCCCCAGCCGGCCACGATGGTCACGTACTGCTGTCCGTCCACTTCGTAGGTGATGGGGCCGGCGCCGATGCCGGTGCCCACGCGATACTCCCACAACTCCCGGCCGTCGGTCGCGTTGAACGCGATGAAACGGCCGTCGGCCGATCCCTGGAAGACGAGGTTGCCGGCCGTCGCCAGCGTGCCGCCGTTCCAGGCCATGGCGTAGGGGTGGCGCCAGGCTTCCTTGCGGCGCACCGGATCCCAGGCCACCAGCGCTCCGGAAGTGAGTTCCGGCGCCATCAGCGAGAAGGCATTGAAGTCGGTGCCCGTGTTCCACTTGCCGGGCCGGTACTGGAAGTTCTTGTCGATGCGGTAGGCGCCGAGCACTTCCTGGGAGGGAAGGTAGACCAGTCCCGTCCTGGGGCTGAACGACATCGGCTGCCAGTTGTGGCCGCCGAAGGGAGTCGGCTTCACCAGCGCGAGGCCGTCGGCGTAGTCCTGGCCCTGCACTTCCACCGGGCGACCGGTCGCGAGGTCCACTTTCTCGGCCCAGGTGACCTCGACGTACTTGTCGGCCGACAACAGCTTCCCGTTGGTGCGGTCGATCACGTAGAAGAAGCCGTTCTTCGGCGCCTGCATCAGCACCTTGCGCACCTGGCCGTCGATCTTCAGGTCGGCCAGCACGATGTGCTGGGTGGCGGTGAAGTCCCAGGTGTCGCCGGGCGTGGTCTGGTAGTGCCACTGGATCTCGCCGGTGTCGGGATCGACGGCGAGGATGGAGGACAGGTAGAGGTTGTCGCCGCCGCCGGGGCTGCGGATGTGGCGCACCCAGGGCGAGCCGTTGCCGGTGCCGACGTAGAGCAGGTCGAGTTCGGGGTCGAAGGCCATCGAGTCCCAGGCCGTGCCGCCGCCGCCGATCTCCCACCAGTTGCCGCCTTTCCAGGTGGGCGCCGCCGCCTCCAGGGCCTTGCTCTCGAACCCGTCGGCGGGGTTGCCGGGCACCGTGAAGGTGCGCCACAGCATCTCACCGCTGTTCGGGTCGTAGGCCGAGAAGTAACCGCGTACGCCGAGTTCGGCGCCGCCGTTGCCGATGATGACGCGGCCCTTCACGATGCGCGGGGCGCCGGTCATCGTGTAGGGCCTGGTGGTATCGACGGTCTGCTTTTCCCAAAGCAGCTTGCCGGTCTTCGCGTCCAGCGCGAACAGGCGGCCGTCGAGGGCGGCCGAGAAGACCTTGCCCTGGTAGACGGCCACGCCGCGGTTGACCACGTCGCAGCAGGCCTTGGGCGCCGTTTCGCCTGGGACTTTCGGGTCGTAGCGCCACAGCAGCGAGCCGGTGCGCGCGTCCACGGCGAACACCACCGACCAGGAACTCGTGAAGTAGAGGACGCCGTGGACGGCGATGGGCGTCGCCTCGTGGCCGCGGCCGAGGCCGGTGAAGAAGGTCCACACCGGGCGCAGCTGGCTGACGTTGGAATCGTTGATGTCGTCGAGGGGACTGAAGCGCTGCTCGCTGTAGGTGCGACCGTGCGTGATCCAGTTGCCGCGGTCGCCGTCGGCGGCCACCAGGGCCGCGTCGTCGATGGCCGCGGTGTGCGCGAAGGCAGCCTGGGCCGCCGCCGAAGGCGAGGACACGGGGCCGGGAACGCCGGATTCCGCCAGAGCAGTGGCCGCGGGCGTGGCCGAAGCCGCGGTCGAAGTCGCCGTGGGCGCAGCGGGCGTGGCCGCGGCCGCGGCCGGGGCCGAAGTCGCAGCGGGGGCAGTGGCCGCCGGAAGCGGCGCGTCGGGGCGGGCCGCTGCGCGAGGTATCGGCTGGGCGTGGGCGCCGCCTCCGCAGACGAGAAGCGCGAAGGCGACCGACACGAGTTCCGGCACGAGAGGATTACGGCGCATGGGGTCCCTCCTGGATCGTCGCCCGGATGCGGGAGCGCAAGCTCGAGCGGCGGCGGATTCTAGTGAGGCCTCCACGACCGAGCAAGGCGGCGACGGGCGTCCGCTTCGTCGTACCCGCCTTCAGGCCGGCAGCTTCCAGAGCCCGGCGAGGTTGTTCTTCTGCATGTCGGAGGAACCGCCGACGATGGGCATGCCGAGCAGGTCGCGAACGTTGCGCTCCATGTCGTAGGCGTCCGACAGCGCGTACGCGCCCATGATCTGCTGACAGGCCAGCGCGATCTCCACGCCGGTGTCGCAGATGAAGAGCTTGGCCATCGACGTCTCCACCGCGCAGGGCTCGCCGTCGTGGGCCAGCCTGGCGGCGTGGTGCAGCATGAGGCGGCAGGCCTCGAGCCGGGTGCGCGCGGTGACCAGCTTGTGGCGGATGGCCTGGTGGGCGCAGATGGGCTTGCCGAACTGCACGCGCTGCTGGGCGTACTCCCAGGCCTCTTCTACCGCGGCCTGGGCGCAGCCGAAGGCGCAGGCCGCCACTTCGAGTTTTTCGACGTCGAGGGCGCGCCCGGCCAGCATCCCCCAGCCCCGGCACCATTTCTCGCGGCCGCCCACGATCGCGTCCAGGGGCAGGCGCACGTCCTCGAAATACACGTCGCAGGAAGCGGTGTAGCGCAGGTTGCTGTGCTCCATCGGCGTCACCGTGATGCCCGGCGTGCGCGTCGGGATGAGCAGGAAGCTGAGGGCGCTGCGCCGCGGCGCGTCCGGGTCGGAACTGACGAGGCAGTAGATGTAGTCGGCCCAGTCCGCGCCCGTGCACCAGCGCTTGGCGCCGTCCACGACCACCGTGTCGCCTTCGATGCGAGCGCGGGTCTTCACGCTGGACAGGTCGCCGCCCACGTCGGGCTCCGAAAGCCCGTAGGCGAAGAGCAGTTCCCCGCGCGCGATCTTCGGCAGCAACTCGGCCTTCTGGGCCGCCGTGCCGTTCTCGGCGATGTTCATGCCGCCGTAGAAGGCGCAGTGGATGAAGGGCCCGGCCAGGAAGGCGCCGGCCCGCGTGAGCTCCTCGATGACGGCGACGGCAGCGAGGATGTCCTGGCCTGCCCCGCCGTACTCCTCGGGCACGGTGAGTCCGCAAAGCCCCATGTCGGCCAGCTCGCGGAAAAGGTCGCGGGGCCAGGTGTGGGCGCGGTCCCATTCGCGGCGCTTCTCGCGGGGAGCCTTCTCCGCGATGAAGCGGCGGAGCTGGCGGCGCAGTTCCCGGATGTGTTCGGCTTCCTGCATGACGAGGGGCATCTCCTCCGGAGGGCGGCAAGCGATGCCGTCCTCCGGCGCGGAAGCTACCGGTGGAACGTCCTCGTGCAAGCCCGGCGCGGCGCCGTTTGCAGGCCCCGGCCACCGCCCCTATGCCTCGCGCCGATGACTGCCGCGCCGACGATCCTCTGGCTGCGCTCGGACCTGCGCCTGGCCGACAACCCGGCCCTGGCCG
>JBHEPB010000114.1:0-19935 GCA_046260515.1 Binatia bacterium | reverse complement strand
AGCCTCCGCTTCCGAGGGCGCCGAGGGACAATCCCACGACGAAGCCGAGCGGAGACGTGAGCAGGGCGCGGATCACAGGCCGAGGGCGCGCCAGCGGATCATGCCGCCTGCCGAGTTGGCGAGTTCTTCCACTCCGGCCTTCTCGAGGATGGTGCAGGCCTGGGCCGAGCGCCGCCCGGAGCGGCACACGCAGACGACGGGCTTGTCGCGCGGAACCTCGGCAGCGCGGTCGCGCAGTTCCCCGAGAGGAATGTGGAGGCTCCCCTCCACACGGCCGAGGTCGCCCGTCAGTTCGGACGCCTCGCGAACGTCCACGAGGGTAACCTGGGCAAGGTGCTCGAAGACCCAAACCGGATCGATCTCGGGCACTCCCGCGAAAGTGTGCACCACCGGCCCCCAGTTCCCCTCCTGCTTCGCGGGAGCCGTCGCCGGTCGCCCGCACTTCAGGTTGGCGGGCACCGCCACGTCGATCTGCTTGGGATGCGGCAGGCCAAGGTTCTTCATGTAGCCGGTGAAGTCCCCTTCGCTCGCATCGCCGCCGATGCGGGGATTCCAGCGCTTCTCCTCGCCCACCGTCGTCACCATGCGGCCGGCGTAGTCGTGGGCCGGATAGAGAAGGCAGTCGTCGGGCAGCGTGAAGATTCGTTCCTTGATCGATCGGTAGAGGGCGGCTGCGTCGCCCTGCTGAAAGTCGGTGCGACCGGCGCTGCGGATCAGCAGGGCGTCGCCCGTGAAGGCCATGCGGTAGTCTTTGGTCACGTAGGTGACGCAGCCGTTGGTGTGGCCGGGGGTGGCACGCACCAGGAGCGTGGCCGCGCCGGCCTCGATGATGTCGCCGTCCTCGACATAAATGTCGGCGCCCTCGGCTCCGCCGAGCCTGGACAGGACGATCTTCGAACCGAAAGCCTGGTGAAAGCGCCAGGCGGCCGTCACGTGATCGGCGTGGACGTGGGTGTCCAGGGTGTGAGTCAGTTCAAGGTCGAGCTCCGCCAGCAGGGCCCGGTCGCGGTCGAACTGCTCGAAGACGGTGTCGATGAGCAGGGCGTGGCGGGTCGTCTCGTCGGCCAGCAGGTAGGTGTAGGTGGACGAGGTCGGGTCGAAGAGTTGACGGAACAGCATGAGCAAGCCATTACCACGCCGACCGCCGGGGCGCCACGCTTGCACCCACGCGGGCGCCCTCCCGGGCCTGCCCTATTCGAACCACCGCCGAGGGAAACCCATGCGCATGAACGTCCGCCCCATCCCCACCGCCTCCGAGCGCATCAACCAGATCCGCGAACTGACCGCTCGGATCGTCAACCACGAGATTCTTCCAAACGAGAAAGAGCTGTGGGTGGGGCGCCGCGGTGGCGAGGCCACCGACGCCGACCGGCGCCGGGCCCACGAGCTACGCGCCGCCGTGCGCGAGAAGGTGAAGCAGGCCGGCCTGTGGGCCCCGCACCTTCCCCGTGAGTACGGGGGCGCGGGCCTTGGCTTCCTCGAGCACGCCTACATGAACGAGGTGCTCGCCTACGCCACCGGCGCCGCTGCCCTGTTCGGGGTGGTGGCCCCGAACTCCGGCAACCAGTCCATCCTCGTCAAGTACGGCACCGAGGACCAGAAGAAGAAGTGGCTGATCCCCATGATCGAGAACGGCATGGAATCGGGCTTCTCGATGACCGAACCCGAGAACGCCGGCTCCGACCCCCGTTCCATCCGCACCACCGCCCGCCGCGAGGGTGACCAGTGGGTGATCAACGGCCACAAGTGGTTCACCTCCAACGGCAAGCGCGCGGATTTCTTCATCGTCATGTGCCGCACCGAGGATCCTGCCGCGCCGGCCGAACGCAACGGCAAGATGACGCAGATCATCGTGCCATCGGACACGCCGGGAGTGCGCATCGCGCGCGGCATCACGGTGTGGGGCCGCGACAGCGACCACTGCGAGATCTACTACGACGACGTCCGCGTGCCGGCGGAGAACGCGCTCGGCCGCCAGGGCTCCGGCCACCAGGCCGCCCAGGATCGCCTCGGTGCCGGCCGCGTGTACCACTGCATGAACTCGATCGGCCAGATGTGGAGGGCCTTCGACCTCATGGTCGAGCGCGCCCGGATGCGCGACGTGCACGGCGGCAAGCTCGAGACCAAGCAGTTCATCCAGGGTTTCATCGCCGACTCCTACATCGACCTCCAGGCCGCGCGCCTGATGACCCTGCACTGTGCGGAGAAAATGGAAAACGGCGGCGATCCGCGCACCGACATCTCGGCCATCAAGATCTTCGTGCCGGCCGCCTACCATCGCGTGGTGGACCGAGCCATCCAGGTGTGGGGAGGGGCCGGCGTCTCCGGCGACCTGCCGCTTTCCGAGATGTACCAGGGAGCCCGCACGCTGCGCATCGCCGACGGCCCCGACGAGGTGCACAAGATCCTCATCGCCAAGAACATCCTCAAGGCGTATCGCGACGGCGACGGCTGGGACTTCGGGAACTAGTCAGGACGGAGGCAACATCCGCTCCAGGACGGCGAACACCCGGGTCTGGATGTACTGGGAGATGTCCAGAAGCACTTCGTGGATCGGGTCCCCGGCGGGTGGGCTCGGAGGGTCGCTGAGGGCGACGTCCAGAGAGGCCGTGACCTTCTTCATCACCGCATCCTCAGTGCCCACGGGTAGCAGGGGAAGACGGGCGATCGGTGCGCGCCCCTTCGGTGGGGTTCCGGTGCGAAACCAGGCCCCCGCCGGGTCCATGTCGGCCGGCAGGATCGCCTCGATGGTCCAGCGCCCCACGACGGTGTTCACCAACGCCAGGGATTCGTGCCGGTCGGCGACCGCCAGCTCCTGGAGCTGCCAGAGCAGGTCCCACTGCGGCCCCTTGTCGGGCCTCGTGTAAAGGGGCTGCAGCCGCTGGATGACGTCGCCGGCTTCCGAGCCGATGAGTCCGAGCAGCGCCGCCGTCTGCTTGCGAAACTCCCCTTCGTTGCGATGAATGGGGAACGTCGTGTTTCTTTCCTGCTTCTTCGAGAGGCGGCCGGAGAAAGCTGTCGCCAGCTCGAGGGAGAGATGGTCCAGGCTGGCACGGAGGTTCTGCAGGACATCCCCGATGACCGGGGACAGCGTCTCCGGCGGGACCGGGTCGTTCTGGAAACAGAAGATCTGGAAACGCGGATCCTCCGGGTCGGGTTCACCGTACACGGAACTCCCGACGCGCGCCCTCCACGCCGCGATGCGCCTCTCCAGTTCCTTCAGGTGTTCCTGCGCTCGCTGGAACTTGATGATGTGGCTGCGGGCCATGCGGCGGACCATACGTTTTGCCGCACGCCGCTGCGACGCCCGGCCTGTGCTCTGGAGGCCGGCGCCCTGGCCTGCACCGCGACGCCAGTTGCGACCCTGGCACGGACCCGGCGCCGGCTGCGACGCCCCTGGAGTCCGTCCGGGGGAGCTTGCTCCTCCCCACACCATCATCCCGCGCGTGATTCTCGTCACGCCGAAACGTCTTAGATTCCGTTCGAGTGACCTGCGGCATAGTTCGACCGTCCGGCGATGACTATCCTCCGCAGCGAGGCGATCGGCCGGACTGCCGGCCAGATCTTCGCCCCGAACCAAGGAGGGTTCCATGATCCTGCTTCCCCGTCTGGCCGCGACCGCGGCGTGCCTCTTGTTCGCCACGCAGACTGTCTTCGCGGCGCCACCCGCCAACGACAACTTCGCCAGCGCGATCACCATTGGAGCGACGCCGTACACGGACTCGAAGAGCACCAACGAGGCGACCACCGAAGCCTCCGAGCCCACCGCCCTTTGCGGCGGCTCCGGCAGGAGCATCTGGTACAAGTACACGGCGCCGAGCACCGGCACCGTCATCGCGGACACGTTCGGGAGCAACTTCGACACGGTGCTCGCTGCGTTCACGGGCGCTACCCTCGCAACGCTGAGCACGGTCCACTGCAACGACGACTCGGCGAGCCTGCAGTCGCGCATGCCGTTCGCCGTCCAAGCGGGCACCACGTATTACATCCGGGTGAACGGCTACACTGGCGATAGCGGCAGCGTCACGTTCCACCTGTCGTCGGTCGTCGCCCCGGCGTTCCCACAGTGCCCGGCGATCGGCAGCAACTCTGGCTGCCAGCATCTCGTCACGGCCCAAAACGATGCGACGTTCACCGTGGACACCGATACGAACCAGGGGCCTTACCCGAACGGAGTCTACAACGGCCGGCTCGTCGGCGTGCAGAACGCTTCCGGCGCTCCGCTGTGCGCCCTGAACCTCAACGCGAGCAGCGCGTTCAACTTCACGATCTACGGACTGTGCAGCAGTTCGGTCACGCCGCAGCCGGCGATGTGTCCGTTCGGTCCGACCGAGTACGAAGGACCGGGCGTCAGCTTCGATCCCGTCTCGACCAATTTCGGCACCGTCCTGTTCGATCCGTGCATTCCCGACGGCGGCAGCAGCTATTTCGGCATTGCCGGCAGCACCGCGACCCTCTACGCCTGCGCTGAGGACGAGTCGTGCGGGCCGGACAGCGACGGAGACGGCGTGATCAACGGCGTCGACAACTGCACGTCCCAGCCGAATCCGGGCCAGGAGAACCGCGACGGTGACGGCGACGGCGACGTCTGCGACAGCATCGACAACACGCTGACGGTACGCGGCACGATCAAGATGACGAGCAAAGGGCGCCAGGCCGTGCTCAAGGGCTTCTTCTACGAGCCGGAGCCGAGCTACGACAGCCCCGACTTCACCGGAGGGGTCCGCGTGATCTTCGCCGACGCCGCTTCGAGCTACTTCGAGCGCCTGTTCGCGCCGAGCGAGTGTGTGAGCGACGGCAAGAAGATCGTGTGCGAGACGCTGGACGAGCAGATCCGGTTGACGGTCAAGATCGCCGCGCTGGCCAAGGACAGGCCCAAGGTGCCCTGGAAGCTCAAGTGGCGCGATACCGACATGATGCTGCCGCCGTTCTACGCCGGCCCGCTCTTCCTGCGCCTCGAGGAGCAGGGAACGTACATCGAACGGCAGGGCCAGTCGTCGACGGAGTGCAAAACGTCGCCAACGAAGGTCACCTGCAAGTAAGGACTGGAAGCGCTCCCGCCGCGGCACGCAGCGGCGGGAGCGCTTCCAGTCGGCGCTTCTCGTGCGATACCGCAACGGTCGGGAAGGCGCCCATGCTTCCTTCGCGCTCCGGACGCGAGTAGCCTCTCGCCATGCCCTCGCCCATGCAGGCGGCCGTGCCCGCGCCGTGGTGGCAGTCCGCCGTCTTCTACCAGGTGTACCCCCGCAGCTTCCTCGACACCGACGGCGACGGGGTCGGCGATCTCGAGGGCATCCGGCGCCGCCTGCCGCTGCTGGTAGAACTCGGCGTCGATGCGCTGTGGATCAGCCCGTTCTTCCGCTCGCCGATGAAGGACTTCGGCTACGACGTGGCCGACTACTGCGACGTGGACCCCTTGTTCGGCGACCTGGCGTCCTTCGATCGCCTGCTGGCCGAGGCCCACGCCGCGGGCCTGCGCGTCATCATCGACTGGGTGGCCAACCACACGTCCGACGAGCACCCGTGGTTCGTCGAGTCGCGCCGCAGCCGCGCGGCGGCCAAGCGCAACTGGTACGTCTGGCGGGATCCCGCGCCGGGCGGAGGGCCGCCCAACAACTGGGTGGGCCAGTTCGCGCAGGGACCCGCGTGGACCTTCGACGAGGCCAGCGGGCAGTCCTACCTGCACTGCTTCCTGCCGGGCCAGCCCGACCTCGACTGGTCGAACCCCGAGGTCGAGGCCGCCATGCACGACACGCTGCGATTCTGGCTGAACCGCGGCGTGGACGGCTTCCGCATGGACGTGATCCACCTCATCGGCAAGGACCCGGCCCTGGGCGACGATCCCGCCCACCTGGCCGGGTTGTCGCACGTGCCCCTGAACGACCGCCCCGAGACCCATGCGCTGCTGCGCGGCATTCGCCGCGTCCTCGACGCCTATGACGGCGACTGCGTCAGCGTGGGCGAGGTCTTCCTGCTGGAAACGGCGCGCATCGCCGACTACCACGGCCGCGGCGACGAACTGCACCTGGCCTTCAACTTCCTGCCGCTGTTCGCCGCGTTTGATGCGGACGCGTGGCGTCACGAGGTGCGCCGCATCGATGCCGAGCTGGGCGCCCGCGACGCCTGGCCTACCTGGGTACTGTCGAACCACGACAACCGCCGCCACCGCACGCGCTACGAGAGCGACTCGCGTGCGCGGGCGGCGGCCTTCCTGCTGCTGGGCCTGCGCGGTACGCCGTTCCTGTACGCCGGCGAGGAGCTGGGCCTCGAGGACGCCGAGGTGCCGGAACAGCGCCGCGTGGACCCCGGCCTTCGCGATGGCTGCCGCGCGCCGATCCCGTGGGACGAATCGCCCACCCACGGCTGGGTGCGTGCCGACAACTGGTTGCCCTGGCCGCCCGGCGCCGACCGCCTCGCGCAGAAATGCCAGGCCGCCGACGCGGGCTCCATGTGGAACCTCTACCGGCGTTTGCTGGCCGCGCGCCGCGCGTCGGCGGCGCTGCAGCTGGGCGACCAGCAGCTTCTCGAGTTCGACGCGCCGCTGGATGCGCGCGTCCTGGCCTGGACGCGCCGCCACGGCGACGAGGCGAGGATCGTCGCCGTCAACTTCTCGGACGGGCCCGTCGCGCTGCCCCTGGCAGGGCACGTGGTGGTGGCCTCGGACGGCCGCGGCGAGGGCGGGCCTTTTGCCGGCGAGTTGGCGGCCGAAGTCGCGGTCATCCTCGATCCGTCGCGTGGCTGAGCGCGGCGTCCGCGGGTTTCGCACCGCGACACCTGAAAAGCGGCCGCTCGCGCCGGGACGTTGATCGCAGCTGGAGGCGATGCCCTCCTCAATACCGATAGATCGCCGCCACCCCGGTGTCGGTCGGCATCTTTTCGGTGGGGACCACGACCACCTGCCCGCCCATCTTCAGGGCCAGCGCGCCCAGGTCGTCGAGCACGTCGTCGATGTCCGGCTGGGCCAGATCTCCGAAGCGGATGCTACCGGTCGCTGTATCGATGCGGCCGGGGATCTCGCGGCCGGCTTCGATCAGGAGAGTGGCGACGCGTCCGCCCACGACCGCCTCGGCCACGCCGGGCAACTGGGCTTCCCCCATTCCCCTGGAGGTCGCGGCGCCGAATTCCTCGACCAGCGCGGCCAGGCGTGCCAGGTAGCGGGGCTCCACAAGCTGCCAGGCCCGCTCGCGGAGGTCGTCGACCGACGACAGGGCATCGGGGTGAACATCGATGCCCTGCGCGAGCAGCAGCGGGTTGCGGCTGACCTGGTGGAACAGAGGATGGTGCTCCGGCAGCGCCGCCAGGATCAGGGGCAAACCCGACGCCCGCGAGTGGTGCTCGTGGACCGCGCGATCGACGGCGCGAAAGAACCGCTCCGCGTCGATGTCCACCTCCGCTTCTTTTCCGCCGTGACCGTGCCGCATGGGCGCGCTCCCGCCACCCGTGCCGCCATAGGAGGCAACGGTCTGGTGGGGCTCCGTCAACTCCTCTCCCAAGGCCTCGGTGATCGTGCGCGGAACGCCTTCGGCCGGTTCGATCTCGGTCAACGCATCGCGGTTGCCCTCGAACAGACGGATCGCCTGCCGGTTGAGGCCGAGCACGTGGAAACGGTCGGCCGACTGCAGGATGCGAACCAGCGGTTTGATGTGGAAGCTGTCGGCCACCACCGCCAGTTCGCCCACCGGCCTTTGAAGGTTGTAGACCCGGAAGACGTCCTTCGCAGCCAGCACCGCAAGGCCGTCCGCGGTGTGGTTCCAGAAGTTGCGGTCGCCGGCCAGGGCCAGGAAAGGCTTCAGCATCGGCTTGATCTCGTCTTTCGAGAATCGCTTGAGGAGGGAGGCCTCCAGGGCCTTCACGAGATTGCCGAAACGGATCGGATCCTGCTGGTTCTCCGGATGGCGCCGATGCGTCGGCTGATAGAGTGACAGGCAGGGCGGCTCGCAATCCTCCAGCAGCCCTGATGCGTAGTCCTGATCGAGTATGTTCACGTCGTCTCCTTCCTTATGCACGCTGCGCGTCGTCGGGCCCCGGGAACCGCGAGTGGAGGGCTGCCCGACGACACGCCCCCACCCTGCGTCGATCCTCGTCCCGCGCGGCGTCGATGCAAGCTCCGCCGAGGATAAGCGGAGGCGCCCCACGGGCCCGGTCAGGGACGGGCGGCGAGACGCGCCAGAGTCTCCGCCCTGGTGGGACGCCCCGGCCGGATCACGGGTTGGCCCGACTGTATGGTGTCGGCCAGCAGGCGCGCCACCTCCTGCGCGTCCGCCAAGAGCCGTGGATGCGCGGACTCAGTCTGACTCGGCTTCAGCCGGTCTGGATGCCGAACACCGGTTATCCAAGTGCCCGAGCCGCGAGACGACCGGCGTGATGTAGAGGGTGAGGAACTGGGAAACCACCAGCCCGCCAAGCACCGCGACGCCGAGGGGCTGGCGCAGTTCGGCGCCGGCGCCGATTCCCAAAGCGATCGGCAAGGTTCCGAAGAAAGCCGCCATCGTCGTCATCATGATCGGGCGGAAGCGCAGCAGGCAGGCCTGGCGTTGCCGCATCGAACGAGGCACCGGCATTCGCGGGGTTTCGCCGCGTGATCAGCTTCCTTCGAGGATCTGCTTCACGAGTTGCATCATCTGTTTGTGCCACGGGCCCAGAGGTGCGTCGCGGCGCTGGCGCAGCAGTTCAAGCCGAGCATCGATGTCTCTGGCCGATCCAGCCAGCGGGTCGCCCTTGTCTGCCCGGAAGAAGCCGTCGAGTTCGACGCATTGATGACAGACGCCGCGCTGGGAGACCAGTGCGCAGGTTTCCGCGTACCTTCCGGCAAGAGTCGCGCGGGCTGACTGAATCCAGTTCTTTACCTGCGCGAAGGACGCGCCGATGGTTTCCGCGACTTCCTCGACCGTGAAACCGTAGACTTCCTTCATCAGCAACGCGGCGGACTCTTGCGGCTTCAGATTGCGCAGCGTGCAGGAAAAGCACACGACAAGGTGTTCGGCCGCGACCATTCTCATCTCCGGCGAACCTGCCAGCGTGCGGGAGTTGGCGACGAAGTCCGGAGTGCTTCCAGCGAGCGCCTTGGCATCGACAAGCATGGTCTCGCGCCAGGTGGAATGTTTTCGCAGGTGGTCCAGGCCGAGATTGGTGACGACCCGGAAAAGCCAAGCTCGAAGCTCGCGCAGCTCGGTGGGGACATTCTCGTTTTCGAGCATCCGTAGAGCCGCCTGCTGGACAACTTCCTCCGCAACGTGCTCGCTCGCCAGGAGTCGCGTGGCGTAGGTCGTCAGCTCCCTACGTGCGGATTCGTAGCCGTTCGCGAGGGCTTCGTCGCGCGCGACGTTCATGCTCTGGCTCCGGCGTCGGCCCGGGCCGTTTCCGCGGCCGTCGATTCGTGCTTCCACCAGTCACGGATCGTGCGCGCAATTTCCGCCGCGGCGTCTTCTTGCACGTAGTGGCCAGCTCCCTGGAGTATGTGGGTGTGATGATTGGGGAACATTTGCTCGAATTTCTCGCGTTCCCGGCTTCGAAACGCAAAGTCTCGGTCGCCCCACAGGATTAGGGCGGGAAGATGCGAGAGCAGCGTCAGGGATTGCTCCAGTTCTTCCAGGTAACGACGGCTCGCGATGATCTCCCGGGGGAAAATGTGCATGGGCCTCCGACTGTCGGGTGTCGGGAAGGGTCGACGATAGGCTGTCATCACCTTCCTGGACAGCATTGTTCTGCGCGTGCCGAGCGGGATCAGAACATTCACGAAGAAGTTCAGGTTCGGGATCAGCCAGCCGCCGAGGCGGCCGCCCATGAGGGTGGAGAAATACTCGAAATGCGGATCGCCGGCGACGGGCCAGGCCCAGGAGTTTGCGATCACCAGCCCCGTGACCCGTTCCGGATTACGGACGGCAACACCGAGACCGATGGGGCCACCCCAGTCTTGTACGAAGAGAGTCATTTCATCCAGACCGAGGGCATCGACGAACGCGCTGACCACATCGCGATGACTGCGGGGCCGAAAGTCAAAGTCCGGGCGGGCCGTGGACAGGCCGAAGCCCGGATAGTCGAGGGCGATGCACCGACGGTACGGCGTCAGCGCGCGAACGATGTCACGGTACACGAACGACCACGTCGGGTTGCCGTGCAGACAGAGAAGGACTGGGCCTGACCCTTCATCGATATAGTGAATCCGATTCCCGTCCACCTCGAGGTATCGGCTGCGGAAGGGGAAGAGTTCCCGGTCGAGCCACGCGGGGGTTGACGGTTCAGCCTGCATCGCTTTTCCCCCGAGTTGGAACCGTCGCCGTTCGCTCTCTCAGCAGCGCAGCGATTGCGATCCCTTCGACCAGTGAACCCGTGAGCAAGATCAATAGCTCGAACGCCGCCAGAAGGAGCGGCTCTCCGAGAAGCGTGTGGTAGATGAACCATTCCTGAAAGACCCAGTACATCAACCAGATGATTCCGCCCCAGGCGACGCCTTTGAGGAACCAGGATCTACCCGGGAGGGCGGGATGCAGCATTTCGAAGAGCAGCCCGTGCGCGGCGCTCAGCACGATCAAGCCGCCGACCGAGTACGGCAGGTCGCGCTCCGGCGTGAGCGAAATGAACAACTTGCTCTGAAGGTTCTCGTTGTAGAGCACGCTTCGCACCGGGTCGCTCGAGAACAACAAGCCGAGAATGCCGTTGCCGGCGAGCCCCCCGGCAATGCCGGCAAACGAGGCTTTCCAGACTCGATCGCTCTTCATGCTGAACTCCGACCGTTCGACTGCCCGATGTTCCCGCCATTCGCGACCTGGTAGTGCACACGCTCGATCTCGATCCAGACGAGGGTGGGGCCGGCAAGGCCGACATCGCCGAAAACGTGTGGTGTTACGCGACGACGACGCGAGAGAGCAAAGCCGTCCGACTCTCGATAGTCGTAACACCGATGCATCGCCCGGGCGTATCGGCCGATGACGTCAGCACGGTAGGCGTGAAGAACCAGGTCGAGTCTCGCGTCGAAGTAGAACTGCTGGAATCGGGAATGCGTCGGTAGGCTGTCGGGAAAGTGCACGTCCAGGCGCCAGCCTGACTGGCGCCACGGCGAAGCGCGGAGCAACTGCACATCGGGCAGCGAGAGGCAGAAGGGAAAGCAGACATAGTTCCACATCGCGTAGGCCGCAAAGTAGCACAGGTCGCCGTGATCCCATCGGAACTGGCGAGCCAGAAAGGAGAAACGTTCTCGTGGGTTGCGGCGTTCAAGCAAGGGAGCCTGTTCCCGCGCGAGCAGGCGAACAAGCCCGGGCGAAATCCTCCCCTCCATCCCGTCCGTTCCAAAGTTCGAGAATTCCACTTCAAAGCGATGCGGTGACAAGCGCGCGCACACGTGACGCAAAGGCCTGGCACCCAAGCCCCGCGAGGCGAACGCCAGGCCGCCGGCGCTGAACTGCACGTCGATGCGCTCGACGCCTTGCCATCGATCGTGTCCGCCATGCCGGCTCATGACGTCCTTGAGCAGTTCGTGTGGTTTCATGCAGTACCTATCGCCTCCCCCTCGAGTCTGCCGGGGCACGAGACGTGCCCCAGCTTCCACAACGTTCGAGCACGGCAGAACGGATGGGATTTGACGCCTCAGGCGGTCGTCGCGCCGCCAACCCGCGGGCAAGGGCGGCTGCGCCCAGCCGCTGACAATGGGAGCGGGCCCGATGCATCGGACTGCCTCCACGTGCTTCGCGTGGCGGACGGCTTTACGCCGTTCCAGGCCCGGGACGTCGAACTCCGTTGGGGAGGTTGTCAGCGGGACCACATCGCCTACATGCTCACCGGATCGATGGGGATGAACCACGATGCGCAAACGCGCCTACGGAATACCAAACTTGGGTCTCCGGGGAACAAGCAGCCGTCTTGAACGGAGGAGGAGGAACAAGCGCCTGCAGGTCGGGCACCACCCAACCTCTCCGCGCTTCCGGCGTGAACAACCTCTCCCGGCTCCAGTAGCGAAGCGATAGTTCCTTGTCGCCGTGAACGCGCACCAGTTCGTCGACCAGCTCGTCCACCGGCCGCTCGCGGCCGGCCGCATCGAGGAAAGTCGCGATCCGCCACACGTAGAAGCGTGTGATGGTTTCGTGATAGCCGCCCGTTTCGGTGTTGGCCACGTCGTGGCTCTCGTTGAGGGCGCGGATGCCCGTGCGCAGCATCCCCACAACTTCGTCGCACGAATGGCGCAGCAGGTGCCAGAGCCCCACGCGCAGGTGGGCCGTGTGCGTCCACTCGGCCTTCGGCAGGGTCCGGGTGAGGAACTGGGAGACCACCAGCCCGCCCACCGCCGCCACGCCGAGCGGCTGGCGAAGCTCGGCGCCGGCGCCGATCCCCAGCGCGATCGGCAGGGTATCGAGCCGCATCCGCGTGCATTGTGCGGCGGCGGATTCGTTGACGGCGAGGAAGGTCTGCCCGGCGCCCTCTTCCCGGAAGCGGAGGCTGACCGGGGCCGAGAGGAACGCGCGCTTCACGGGGCCTGATCCATTCGCCCGCTCCCGATGAATCGACCCCGGCTTACCGAAACGGGTCAGTGGTCCCGTGACCGTCGGGAATCAGCTCATCGAGGCTCCCGCCCCCAGCCAGGTGTTCGCGTACCCAGGCCGGGCGCTTGCCACGGCCGCTCCGCGTCTGGTCCGGTTGATGCGGATTGGCGTGCTTGCGAGGCGCCTTGGCCCGGTCTGGCTTGCGCCGCGGCTTGGCGAAGTGCGAACGGAGTTTCTCCTCGTCGAGGCCCAGCGACTTCGCCACTTCGTCGAGGCGATCGAAGGCCATCGCGAGTTCGCGTTCGCGCAACTCGGCAAGGCGTGCGGTGATCCGCACATTGCGATTCTCAAGTTCCGACGCGGAGAGCGCGGTGAGATGGAGCGGAGGATTATTGGGATGCTTCATGGACGGCAGTGTGGGCGGATAACCCACGGCTTTCGTCGCAGCTCACCGAACAATGTCGCGAACTGCCCGGGCTCGAGCAGATGCTCGAGCGTTGCCGTCAGATGCAGATCGCCGCTGCGAAAAGCCTCGGCAAGATACGCAAGGAACTTTCCACGGTAGAGGCTGCCGAGCACGCGCACCGGCAGGAAGAATCCCGGCTTCGAGGAGATCCAGCGGTCGCGCTCCGGCGAGAGCCCGCCGCCCGGAACGATGCAGTGGACGTGGGGATGATGCAGAAGCGTCTGACTCCATGTGTGCAGCACGGCAACAAGCCTGATTCTGGCACCGAGATGTCTGGGGTCGGCGGCGATCTCGAGCAGCGCCTCGGACGCAGCGCGAAAGAGGATGCCGTAGAGGACGCGCTTGTTCTGTAGCGCGATTGCCGCGACTTCGGCCGGCGGTGAACACGACGTGGAAGTACTGGACAGGCAGCAGGTCGCGGCGACGGGCTGCGAACCACTGCGCGCGCCTTTGGGCCTGGCACTTTGGGCAGTGGCGATTGCGGATTGAGTTGTAGGCGATGTGCTCGCGGCTGGCGTGAGAGTAACGATCCGTGGTCGAGAGCCGGCGGTGGCCGAGAAAGCCCTGCACCACGCGGATGCTCACGCCGGCTTCGAGCATGTGTGTAGCGCACGAATGGCGAAGCGCGTGCGGGCTGATCGCCCGGCCAAGCGCTGCGACTGCGGCCTTGGTCAGAACGCGGTGAATGGAGCGACTCTTGATGGGAAGACCAGGACGCTGGCCGGGGAACAGCCAGAGCTCGGGTCGGCGCGTGCGATAGTATTCGCGCAGCCGCGCGAGCAGTACCGGTGCGAGCGGCACCAGGCGGTCCTTGGCCCCTTTGCCCTGGCGAACATGGACCGATCGCAGACCAGGTGAACCTGGAAAGTGCGGATGTCCTCGCGATCAAGCTCGGCCGGCGAGCGGCCGAAGTAGCGGACGAAGCGCTCTACGGCGCCGACGTAACTGTCGATCGTCTTCTGGGCGAGGCCGCGGATGCGCAGATCCTCGATCCTTGACGACGCTCGACGGGTTCATCGACTGCGTCGATACCGCGGCCGACGTCGCCGTCGATGAGCTGATCTGCATTCAGTTCCCGGGTTACCCGTGTCCCGTCGAAGTCCCGCCGACCACGACGACCTCGACCACGCTGGTTACTCCGACATCCACTACCACCACCGCCGATGACGCCGAGGGACCGGCGCAGGTTTCTCAACACGCTCGACGCCGTCGTGCAGCCGGTTCGAAGATCGCACGCCGCCTGACGTTCAGAACTGTCGACGAGCACGAGACCGTCGCCGGTTCCGTACGTCCATTCGATCTGAGGTTACGCCCGGCTCGCCTGGCGCTGGGAGCCGAAGCGAACTGCCCTCCGCATTGCTCTTTCGGTGCTCCCGGAGCCGCACCCGATTTCCCAGAAGCCGTTATGGAGGCGGCGGAATTTCCAACAAATGGGGACGGCCGGGCCGCCGAACGCGCTGGCGTCGCGACGCGGCGGCGCTTTCGCAAGCAGCCTGCGTGGCACGATTGATGCAAAACCTGTGTGGATGGCGGGCCCTCAGTCCCGGTCCGCATCGGGAGTGCGCCATGACCAGAACGATTACGCAGCTGACCGTGGCCGCCGTTGCAGGGCTCGCGCTGCTCGGGACGGTCTGCGGTGCATATGCTTCGCAGGATCTCCAGGTCGCCAATACCGGCACCGACAACACCGACTGCGGCCCGGAGGGGAAACTGCCGTGTCGCTCCATCAGCCGCGCCATCGCCCATGCCGAGGACGGCGATACGATCGTCGTGGGGCCGGGAGTGTACGGGGACATCAACAACGACTACCGCATCGAGACCATCACGGACGACACCGGCGAGGAAGCCTGGGTTCAGCTCGATCCGGACAACATCGCAATCATCAACGTGAACAAACGCCTCACGATCGTGTCGCGTGACGGGGCGAACGACACCGTGATCGACTCCGGCAACACGAATTACGACGTGATCGTCCGTATCGCTGCCGACGGGGTGGTGTTCGGAAAGCCCGGCAAGGGATTCACGATTCGTCACGGCGGCATCGGCGTGATGGTCGACGGTGTGTCCGACGTCCGGGTCGCCGGTAACACGGCCGAGATGTTCGCGCAGGCCGGATTCGCGGCCGGCTCGCTGATCTCGCCGGGGGTCGCCGAGAGAACGATGCTGAGAGGGAACAAGGCCGTTCTGAGCAGCTGGGGATTCATCGTTCTCGACAAGGCCGCGGTCGTGCGCGGGAACATCGCGGTGCAGAACTCGACGGGATTCCTGATTGGCGGGACGTCCGGAACGAAGGTTTCGAAGAACCTCGCAGTCGGCAATCACCAGTACGGGTTCCTGCTCCAGGCGATCCCGCTCACGGACAACGAGTTTCCGGGTCTGCGCGGGAATGCGGCCATCGCCAACTGGGATGCCGGCGTGAGGATGAACGTCAACGACGTGGTGGTTCCAGTGAGCGGAAGCATCGAGAACAATACCATCATGGGCAACTATCTTCGCGGCGGCGCATGCGACGGCGGAGCACGCAAGATGTTCGCGTGCACGACGAACGCGGATTGCCCACCTTCCGGCCAGTACGATCCGCCGCACGCGTGCCAGCCCGATTACAACTGCGGCCTCGCCGTCCACAACGCGACGAACCAGCCCGTGACGGTCACGGCCGACGGCAACTACTGGGGCGATCCGAACGGTCCCGGCCCCGCCCCGGCCGATTCGTTCGGCGGCAGCTGCGATTTCAATCTGCCGATGGTCGTCGTTTCGACGTGGGCGAGCAGCGAGATCAAAGTAGCTCCGAAAGTGAAGTAGGCGCCCGTAGCGGAGCTACGACGGCGCGGCCCTTCGCTCGCCTCTCATGTCTCTCGACCAGCCGCTGTTTCGCGGCTGGTCGCAATTCGGAAAGGACAGCTTGCAGGGCGGAAGGAAGTTCAAGAGCCTGTCTCCCCTCCGGGGAACGTTGGACAGACCGATCAGGTTGGAGTGCTCGTTGGGCATCACGCCGATCCACAGCCGCCCCATGATGGGACAGAAATGGTGGCTGCAGGCGCTGCGCACCTTGATGGGGCCGACGATCATCAGCTCGTTGAGGGAGGACGCGTTGGGAAACTCGGTGGTCGGCGGCTGGTCCACGTAGCGCCCGCGGAAGACCTCCGTGAGGTACATCTTGGCCACGCGCCGGGCCGTGTCGTGAGTGTTGTGGTCGCTCTCGGTGTCGATCACCAGGCTCTCGAGCAGGCCCTTCACCTTGCCCTCCACCTCGGCCAGCAGGGAGTCGAGCTCGCCGGGCTCCAGGAAAGCCGCGATGTTGTCGTTGGCGTGGAAGCGCTTCTTCAATCCACGGGCAAGTGCTGCCGTCGGCGGCCGGACGGGAACTGGCACGCCGCGGCGGGCCAGGAGCCTGTTGCCGTGATACGAAAGGGCTGCCCGGTGGCAAGGACCGTTGGACGGCCGCGGGGACTCGAACGGAGGAAGTGGCTTGGAAGCACGTGAGCAAAGAGTGGTCCTCATCCTGGCCGACATCAGCGGCTACACCCGGTTCATTCTCGCCAACCAGACGACGGCCCTGCACGGCCAGCTGGTCATCTCCTACCTGATCGAGACCATCCTGAAAGAAGTGGACATCCCGCTCACCCTGCACGGCATCGAGGGCGACGCGGTGTTCCTGTCGGCCTCCCATCCCGGCGACGATGCGGCCTGGCGCGAGGTGCTGGAGCAGGTCCGCACCCGTCTCGACCGCTTCTTCCGGGTTTTTCTCGACGGCATCGTCCGGATGGCCGACTCCACGATCTGCACCTGCGCCAGCTGCGAGCACATCGAGGAGCTCAGGCTGAAGATCGTCGTGCACAGCGGTCGCGCCGTGTTCTCCACGATCGCCGGGATTCCGCAGATTTCCGGCCGCGACGTGATCCTTGCGCACCGCCTGCTGAAAAACTCGGTCAACGCCCACGAGTACCTGCTGATGACGGAAGCCGCCTGGCAGGACCTCGGCGTGGCCATGGAGGGGCATTTCGAACAGGGCACGGAGGACTGCGAAGGCATCGGCCAGGTGCCCGTCCGCGTGCGCCTCATGGAGGAAGACAGGCAACGGGCCCTGGTAGCGATGGATGCCCTGCCCACGACGCAGGTGGTGGCGCAGGCGCGGAGACAGCAGGTGACGGGCGGGCCCAACCTGCTGGCCGTCCTCTTCCAGCACCTGCGCCGCCCCCGCATCCCGGTGGGCTGGCCTGCCCGCATCGCCTTCGTCTTCTTGCAGCTGCTGTGGCTTCCGGCCTACAGCCTGCGCACGCTGTTGGCGGCGCCGCGCCGGGTGATGGAGAAGCGACGGGCCAGGCTGGAGGGCCGCATCAGTCCTTGAAGGTGCCGCCCTTCGACTCGCACTCGGACTTGCTCATTGAGAGCCAGCCCTTGCCCTTGCACGCGTTCTTGCCGGCGCAGCTGTGGCCGGCTCCGCCGCAGGCTCCGGTGCCCTTGCAGGCGTTGATGCCGTGGCACTCGCCGGTCTTCTCGCTGCCCTTGGCCGCTTCCGCGTCTTGGCCGGCCGAGGCCAGGCTGGTGCACGCCGCGATCAGCAAGCCGCCCATGGCGGCGGCCAGCAGGTTCTTGGTGGAAGGGTTCATGAATCGCTCCTTGCAGAAAACCGTCGCCACCGCAGTGGCGAACGGGTTGGGGCGCACGACTTGTCGGCCGAGGGCCGGGTGACAAGTCGCGCGCCGGGAGGTCGCCAACGGACCGGACTCCTCGTTTGCGTCCGACTCGGAGGGGAGTCCCCGCAACCGGTCCGTTGGCAGTCGAAGCCGGCTGAGCGCGGGCCGGGCGGACCCCGGTCCGCAAACTCAGCCGGGACTCGCAGGCGTCTTCTCCTCGGCCTCGAAGTTGAGTTCGATTTCGACGAGATCGCCCACCAGGAAGCCGCCGGCGTCCAGGGCCTTGTTCCAGACGATGCCGTAGTCCTTGCGGTTGATGGTGGTGCGGGCGCTGAAAGCCGCTTTGCGGTTCCCCCAGGGGTCGGTGGCCGTTCCCAGCCATTCGGCATCGAGAGTGACGGGTTTGGAAACGCCGTGGAGTTCCAGCGTGCCGCTCAACTTCGCCTTGGTCCGCTCGGCGTTCAGGTCGTGGAGCTTCCCGGCCTTGAAGGTGATGCGCGGGAAGCGGGCGACGTCGAAGAAGTCCGCGCTCCGCAGGTGCTCGTCGCGGTCCTTCTCGTCGGTGTCGATGCTCCCGGACTCGACCACGCCCTCCACCGAGACGCTGTCCCTGGCTTCCGGGTCGATGGTGACGGTTCCCGAAAAGAGGCCGAAGCGTCCGACCACGTTGGAGAGCAGGTGTTTCACGCGGAAGGTGACGCTCGAATGGGCGGCGTCGATGGAGTAGGTGCGCTGCTGAGCACTGGCCGTCGAGAGGTCGGACAGGAGGAGAAGGGCGGCGAGGGCAGGGGTGGTGAGTATCTTGGCGGTAGTCATGTCTTGCGGGTTCTCCTTGGTCTCCGGCCACAGGGCCGTTGCATGGAGAGTCCCTACGCGGCAACCTCGGGCGGGTTACGCGAGTGCTCTGATTTTTCGTGTCGCCGGTGCGACGAGGGTCAGACGCCCGTGAACAGGAGGTCGAGCGCGGCGATCAACTCATCGCGGCGTGGGCGCAAATTCCCGCAGGCGGTACCCAAGGCGGTGACGGGAAGCGCGGCCAACTCCTGAAACAGGACCGCGTCCTGCTTCCCCTCTATGTCGACGATGGGGTTCAGGCGACCGATCGGTTGGCCCTTCAGTCGCGCAACCGCGGTGAGCGGCGCTACGACGCGCGTTGCCAAGTCGCGCAAGAGAGCGGAAGGAAGTTCAAGAGCCTGTCTCCCCTCCGGGGAACGTCCGCACATCCAATCTGAAAACATCGCGCACCCTCCCCAGCTCTCCTGACTGCGTCGCGACGACAGTTACCACACCCTGGCACGGGGGGAGGAGGACGATCGCGCCGGGCTCCGTCAGCAGCGTGGTCGGTGAGAGGAGCGGGAGCAGCAGGCCGCACAGCGCGGCCATGATCGCGAGCCTTCGCGGACTGTACTGCACGGTCGTGGTCTTGGGGGAGGCCTCCGGTGACGACGTCATCGGGTAGCCTTTCCGGCCACGGAGGTCGACCGGATCGCCAAGCACCTTCCCCGTTGAATCGGACTTTCGGCCCTTGGGCACTGCCTACGCCCGGGCCCTACGGTCGGCCATCAACGGCGGCGAACGCTCCGGCCCGAGCAAGCAGGAAGGGAACGATGCGACCGCGGCTGGAGAAGCTACGGATGTTTGCTCCGTAGCCGCGCGCCGCCAAGCCGCCTCACTCGCAGGCCGCGCAATCCAGCAGCACCATCTGTCCGACGGCGAAACGGAGAATCAGCAGGGCGTCCGTTGCGGTGACGGTTCCGGAACCCTGCACGTCGCAGATGCACAGGTCGCAGGTGGCTGTCCCGACCGCCGTTCGCAGGGCCAACAAGGCGTCGCCGGCGGCGATCTCGCCATCCAGGGTGGCATCCCCGCACAGCAGCGGGATGGGCAGCACGAAACAGTCGGAGAACTCCGACGTGGTGCCGAGAATCACCGAGGTGGCCGTCATCGTGATGGCGGCGCCGGGCTCGACCTGCACGGGCAGCGTGATGGAGAAGTCTTCGGTTCCACCGAAATCCACGCGTTCGGTCCCGAGGTAGGTCTCGCCTTCCCCGTTTCCCATCGGGTCGCACTCGCTACTGGCGAAGGCGCGCAGGTCGTAGTTGAAGTTGAGCCCGATCAGCGGAACGTCCAGCGATCCTTCGATCTTCACGGAGGCGGGCAGCACGGTGACGGCGCTGATCTCGGGAAAGTTCTGCAGCCCATTGGCTCCGGCGTCTAGGTCGTTCGGGTCGTTCTCGCTGATGCCGGAGCCGTTGAGCGCGTTGCGCAGCTCGATGCCGAGGCCGGCGTTGCCTGCGATGCTGTTGCCCGCGACGGTCACCATCGAGGCGGGGGCTTCCATGTCGATCCCGATGCCGCC
>JBHEPB010000087.1:0-4027 GCA_046260515.1 Binatia bacterium | reverse complement strand
TGACATATGTCATGGATCCTCGGTGCAGCCCCGGTAGTTAATCTTCGATCCTGCGGACGGGGCCCCTCGTCCGCAGCCGCAGCGGCAACCTCCTCGAGAGTGCAAGCGCGGTGGTGGTGGAGGATGGCGATGGACGCACGTAGCGCAGCGACCGCGAACCGGAGCGCCCCCCGCGGGGCCGCCGTCGCACCGCCCGGGGTCCTCACCCTGCTTCGCCACGGCGAGAGTGAGTGGAACCACCAGGGGCGCTTCTCCGGCTGGGCCGACGTCGGCCTCAGCGAGAACGGCAGGGCGCAGGCCGAGCGCGCCGGTCGCCTTCTCGCCCGCAACGGTCTCCCCATCGATCTCTGCCTCACGTCGATGCTGGGGCGGGCCACCGCCACCAGCCAGATCGTCCTGCAGGTTCTGGGCCGCGACAACGTCTCTGTCGAGGAATCGTGGCGGCTCAACGAACGCCACTACGGCGCCCTCCAGGGGCTGCGCACCTGGACCGCCGTGCGACGCTACGGCCCTCTCGCCGTCCTGCGCTGCCGTCGCCAGTTCCGCAGGCGTCCCCCACTCCTGGCCGCGGGCGACCCGCGATGCCCGGGCCGCGATCCCCGCTACGCGTGCATCGCACCCGCTGCACTTCCCCGCGGCGAAAGCCTCGCCGACACCCTCGACCGCGTCCTCCCCTACTGGGAGAAACGCATCGTCCCCGAACTCGCCTGCGGCCGCCACGTGCTCGTCGTTTCGCACAAGAACACGCTGCGCGCGCTGCTGGTGCTGCTGCGGAGAATGGCGCCCCTGCAGGTGCCTGGCTTCCGCATCACCAACGGGGTCCCGTTCGTGATGGCGTTCGAGGACGGCGACCGCTGGCTGTTCGGCCGGCACCTCGCCGCGGACGACGGGTCCTTCCGCGACGGGACGCCGGCGTGAACATCCCGGCCTGCATCGTCGGCAACAGCAGCGTGCTGCTGTGGGGCATCGACGGCGCCACCCGGCTCGAACGGCAGTTGCGCGCCGCCGGCCTCGACCTGGTCACCCGCGACGAACCTGCCGAAGGCTACGACTCGGTGCTGCTCGTGCGCGGGGATGTACTGTTCGACGAGCGGGTGCTGCGCAGGCTGCTGCAAGAACCCGGCATCCTCCTGGTGACGGCGGGCAACCCATCGCCGGACTGCGTCGCCGCCCACGTCGAGAGCGCACTGGCCGCGCGGGCCCTCGCCGTGCTCGAAAGGAAAGAGGCGGTCGGCGCCGCGGTCACGGCCCTGCCCGGAGTCGTCATCGAGACTCCCGCCTCGCTGTGCCCTGGCCACGGCGGCCCCCTGCTCAAAGCCTCCCCGGTCGTGGTGCTGCCGATCCGCCCCGGGCAGGCGACGGCACTGGAGGACCTCCTGTTCGACGGGTCCTACAAGGGCGTGACCGACCTCGTCACGAAATGGGTGTGGCCCCGGCCGGCCCGCGCGGTGACGCGGCTGTGCGCGGAGCACGCCGTCTCCCCCAATGCCGTCACCGCGGCGAGCTACGCCCTGGTCGTCGCGGTGCTCGTCCTGTTCGCCCAGGGACACTTCGCCATGGGCCTGGTGCTGGCGTGGATCATGACGTTCCTCGACACGGTCGATGGCAAGCTCGCCCGCGTCACCGTCACCTCCACCCCGGCCGGGCACTACCTCGACCACATCCTCGACCTCGTCCATCCACCGTTCTGGTATCTCGCCTGGGGCTACGGCGTCGAGGCCCACGTCGTCGAAGTGTGCACCCTCCAGTTCGTCTTCGCGGCCATCTTCGCCGGCTACATCGCCGGGCGCCTGGCCGAGGGAGCCTTCGATGCGCTGCTCGCCGGCTTCTCGATGTTCTCCTGGCGGCCGGTGGACTCGTACTTCCGTCTCATCCTGGCGCGGCGCAATCCCAACCTGCTGATCCTGACGGGCTTCGCGCTGGCGGGGAGGCACCGCGAGGGACTGGTGGCCGTGGCGGCATGGACCGTGATCTCGGCCGTGGTGCTGGTGATGCGACTGGCCCAGGCGGCCTGGGAGCGCGGTCGCGGGCGACCGATTCCATCGTGGCTGGAGGAACTCGGCGACGACCTCGCCGGGATTCCTTCTTACGCGCGGCCCTTCGCCGCCGATCCCGCAGCCGCTCGCCGACTGACGTGACGGAGAACGAATCCGTTCCAGGGAGGACCCGACGATGAAAGCCATTCTTCTCAGCGCAGGCCGCGGCAAGCGCCTCCTTCCGATCACCCGGGAAATCCCCAAGTGCCTCCTCCCCATCGCAGGACGCAGCGTGCTGGACTGGCAGCTCTGGTCCCTCGAAGCCGCCGGCATCGACGAGGCCGTCGTCGTCACCGGCTTCGGGGCCTCGTGGGTCGATCGGGAAATCGCGACACGACCCCCGTCGCGCCTTCGCATCCGCACGCGCTTCAACCCCCTCTACGACTCCTGCGACAACCTCGTGAGCTGCCTCGCGGCCAGCGACGACATGAACGAGAACTTCCTGCTCCTCAACGGCGACACGCTGGTCGAGCCCGAGATCGTGCGGCGCCTCCTGAGGAGCCCCGAGGTGCTCGTCTCGGTGGCGGTGGTGCGCAAGCCTTCCTACGACGCCGACGACATGAAGGTCCTCTCGAGCCTCGGCTGGCTCGACCACATCGGCAAGGGCCTGGCGGTCGCAGGCGTAGACGGCGAAGCGATCGGGATCTCGCTCTACCGCGGCGACGGACCGGAGGTGTTCGTGGACGCACTCGCCGAGGTGCTGCGCGAACCGGGCGGACGGCGGCGCTGGTACCTGTCGGCCGTCGAGAGGCTGGCCGGCAGAGGGCTCGTGCGGACAACGTCGATGAACGGCCTCGGCTACGCGGAAATCGACCGGCCCGAGGACCTGCCGGCGGCCGACCGCCTGGTCGCCTCGTGGTGCGGTCACGGTGACGAGAGCGATGCACCGCATCGGGCCATGGCGGTGCATCGCTGAGGCGAAGGGGGTCGCATGCGCATCAGCATCGTGCTCACCGGGTTCGACGGCGGCGGAGCCCAGCGCCGCCTGCTCACGCTGGCATCACGGTTCGTGGCCCTCGGCCATGCCGTCGAGTTGCTGGTGGGCAGCGAGGACGGCCCCTTCCGTGCGTGCGCGCCGGCCGCCGCCACGGTCGTTCCGCTGAGCGGCGCCTGGCACGGGATCGCCGGCCTTTCGAGGCGCAAGTCGCTGCGCATGCTCGCCGCGGTTCCGGCCCTGGTCCGCCACCTCGGCCGTACCCAGGCCGACGTGCTGCTGTGCGGCTCCACCCCGGCCAACCTCGCGGCGCTGGCCGCCCGCGACCTCGCCCGCCGCGACATCCCGGTCGTCCTCTCCGTGAACGTTCCGCTTTCGCGCTCGACGGCGGTGCGCGGTCGCCCCGCCCTGGCCGGCCTCGTCCGCCACTACTATCCGCGCGCGGACGCCCTGATCGCGAACGCGGCCTTCCTGGCCGAGGACGTGGTGCGCTTCACGAGGCTGTCGCCGGGCCGTGTCGCCACGATCCCCAATCCCGTCGATGTCGATGGCATCGATCGACAGGCCAGCGAGGCAACGTCGCATCCGTGGCTCACTGCCCGCCGCGTGCCGCTTCTGCTGTCCGTCGGCAAACTCAAGGCCCAGAAAGATTTCCCCACTCTCCTGCGGGCCTTCCGGGAGGTGCGCAAGGTACGCCCGGCCCGGCTGCTGCTGCTCGGATCCGGCGAAGAGCGCGAACGGCTTCTCCTGCTCGCAGCCGAACTCGGCCTCGGCGAGGACGTGGAGCTTCCGGGATTCGTCGCCAATCCTTACCCGTACATGGCGGGAGCGGATGTCTTCGTCTCGTCGTCTCGGTGGGAAGGCTTCAGCAACGTGATCGCCGAGGCCCTCGCCTGCGGTTGCCCGGTGGTGGCCACGGACTGCCCCGGCGGCGTCTCCGAGATCCTCGGTGGCGGACGCTTCGGGAAGCTCGTGAGCGAAGCGGATCCCGGATCCCTGGCCCGGGCGGTGCTCGACACCCTCGACTCCCCGCCGGATCGCGAGCGGTTGCGCGAGA
>JBHEPB010000068.1:0-5444 GCA_046260515.1 Binatia bacterium | reverse complement strand
CCGCGTCCGTGAGTCTCCGCGAGCCGAGAAGCGTGGTCGTGCGCGCGCCCGCCAAGGTGAACCTGTCGCTGAAGGTTCTCGGCAAGCGTTCCGATGGCTACCACGACCTCGACAGCCTGATGTTCGCGGTTTCCCTCTACGACACGCTGGAGATCCGCGCCTCCCCGGGGCGCCGGGCGAGCGTGTCCTGCGCGGTCCGGGGGCCGGAGAAGGTGGAGGGCGGGGCCTCCAACCTGGCCGCGAGGGCGGCCGCGGCGGTACTGGCCGCTCTCGGCGAGCCGGCCCGGGTGGCGATCCGCCTGGACAAACACATTCCCTTTGGCGCCGGCCTCGGCGGGGGCAGCAGCGATGCCGCCGCCGTGGTGCGTGCGCTGCCGGCCCTCCTCGGCAGGCGCCTGGCTCCGGGGCTGGGCCTCGCCATCGCCCGCTCCCTCGGCGCCGACGTTCCCTTCTTCCTGGCTGCCCGTCCGGCCCGGGCCACCGGGATAGGGGACCACCTCGCTCCGCTGAACCGGGTACCGCGAGGGGCAATGGTGATCGTGGTTCCGCCCGATCGCGTGAACACGGCGTGGGCCTACCGGCACGCCCTCCAAGGTTTGACTTCCGGCCGGGGCGCTTCTAGGGTCCGCGCTTTACCGCGAAACATCGACGCAGTGGAAGTGTGGTTTTTCAACGACTTCCAGCGCGGTGTCGAGGGCGCTCTGGGGTCGGTTCGGGAAGCCCGCGAGAGCCTGCTCGAACTCGGCGCGCGTGCAGCGGTCCTCTCCGGAAGCGGCTCGGCGGTGGTCGGTTGGTTCCCGGACAGGAGCCAGGCCCGACAGGCCGCAGGACTCTGCACCGGCAAGGGCAGGGTCTTCGTGGCGAGCATTCTGAGGGGCGCTCCCCGGGTCACGTCTTCGCCCGAGGCGGGGCGGGGCTGACGGCACGAGCCGCGTGAGCGGCGGGATGGGCGGTCGCCAAGCGGTAAGGCACCGGATTTTGGTTCCGGCATTCGAAGGTTCGAATCCTTCCCGCCCAGTGCCGACGCACCAGGAAGCAGGACCCGATCGCGGAGCAGGGACAGTCGAGAACCGAGGCGAATGAATTCGATCCAGGTCTTTGCGGGAAACGCGAGCATGTCGCTCGCGGACGACATTTGCGCCCACCTCGGCGTCACGCGCGGTCGCGCGGAAATCCGCCGCTTCAGCGACGGCGAGATCTTCGTCGAGATCCACGACAACGTCCGCGGGGCCGACGTCTTCGTGGTCCAGTCCACTTCCACGCCCGGCAACGATCACCTGATGGAACTGCTGCTGATGCTGGACGCGCTCAAGCGCGCTTCGGCCGGCCGCGTGACCGCGGTGGTTCCCTACTACGGGTACGCAAGGCAGGACCGCAAGGTCTCCCCGCGCGTGCCCATCAGTGCCAAGCTCGTTGCGGACCTGATCGTCACGGCGGGGGCTTCGCGCGTGATGACGATGGAACTGCACGCCGGGCAGATCCAGGGATTCTTCAACGTGCCGGTGGACAACCTGTACTCGAACCCCGTGCTGCTGCCGCACATCTCGCAGTCGCTGTCGGGCCTGCCGCTGGCGGTGGTTTCGCCGGATGCCGGCGGCGTGGAGCGCGCCAGGGCCTACGCCAAGCGACTCGACGCCACGCTGGCCATCATCGACAAGCGCCGCGTGCGCGCGAACCAGGTGGAAGAGATGCGCATCATCGGCGACGTGACCGGATGCGCGGCCGTGATCATCGACGACATGATCGACACGGCGGGGACGGTCTGTGCGGCCGCCACTGCCATCATCGAGGCCGGCGCCAGCAGGGTGCTGGCCTGCACGACGCACGGAGTGCTTTCGGGCCCGGCGGTGGAGCGGATCGCCGCCTCGCGCCTCGACACGGTCATCACGACCGATACCATCGCCCCCACGGACGCCGTGAAGGGCAATCCCAAGATCCGCATCGTTTCGGTGGGGCCGTTCATCGCGGAAGCCATCCGGCGCACCCACCAGGAAGAATCCATCAGCTCGCTGTTCCAGTGAGCCAGACACGCCCAGAGGTTAACGTCCATGCGTAGCATCGAACTCACCGTCGTTTCGAGACAGGCCCAGGAGAATCCCCGCCGTTTGCGCAAGGCCGGCTCCCTGCCAGGCGTGCTGTACGGCGCCGGCGCCGAAAGCGTCTGCGTCAAGGTGGACTCCCACGAGTTTGGCAAGAGCGGGCTGGCCAGCCACGGCGCCCACCTGATCAAACTTCGCTCGGTGGAGGCCGCCCTCGACCAGGGCCTCGCACTCATCCAGGACATCCAGGGGCACCCGGTGTCGGGCAAGCCCATCCACGTCGACTTCCTCCGGGTGGACGCCAACAAGCCGGTGACGACCAGCGTCGCTCTGGCCTTCGTCGGCAAGCACAAGGGAGCCATCGACGGCGGCATCCTCCAGCCCGCCCGCCGCGAACTCGAGGTGAGGGCGCTTCCCGCCGGCCTTCCTGAGCAGATCGACGTCGATGTGACGCCGCTGGGCGTTCACGACGCCATCCACGTGGCCGACCTTGTCCTGCCGGAGGGCGTCGAGGCGATCTATCAGGACAATTTCACGATCGTGTCGGTGCTTCCGCCTACGGTCGAGGCCACGCCAGCTGGGGCCGAGGGCGAGGTGGCGGCTGCGCCGGCCGCCGGGGCGCCCGCCGCGGGCTGATCCGTGGCCGAGTCGCCCCGGGAGGTTTCCTGCGTCGTTGGACTCGGAAACCCGGGCGAGGAATACAGATTCACGCGGCACAACATCGGCTTCCAGGTAGTCGATGCGCTGGCCGCGAGATGGAAGGTTGACATCCGGCGCACGGAGTTCCGGGCGCTGACGGGCGAGGGGTTCCTCGGCCGTTCCATGGTGTTGCTGATGAAACCGCAGACTTTCATGAACGCGAGCGGCCGCTCGGTCGCCGACGCATTTGCGAGCCACGGGCTTTCCCCGGACCGGCTCATCGCCGTCTATGACGACCTCGACCTGCCCCTCGGGCGCCTTTGCGTGCGCGCCGACGGCGGCGCGGGCGGCCATCGCGGCGTCGCCTCCCTGATCGAGGAACTCGGCACATCCGCCTTCGCTCGCGTGCGGGTGGGCATCGGCCATCCCCGCGAGGCCGGCCAGGAAAGTTCCGGGGAGAAGGTTATCGACCACGTGCTGTCTCCCTTTCGCCCCGCCGAGGCGGAAGCCGTTGTCGAGGCGACCGGCCGCGCAGCCGACGCGGTCGAGAGCATCCTCGGCGTCGGGCTCGCGCGCACGATGGAAACCTTCAACCGCCGCTGACGGCGGATTCTCCCGAGTATCGCCACTTGCTGCTTCTTCTCCTGATGTACCTGGCTCCTGTCCTCGCCGTCGCGCTCTTCTGGCGCGCCAACTCGGCGCTGTCCGGCGCGACGGCCCGGGAGACGCTTCGCGCGGCCGTCACGCCTCGCCTCGGATACTCGCGCTCGGTGGCCGGTGTCGTACTCCTGGCGATGCTCGCCGTCGTCGCCTCGACCGGGCCGCGCGGAGGCGTGGCCTTCGGGGCCGGCATCCTGCTGGCTACCGTGGCGGCAGCCCTGGCCTACGCCTCCTTCCAGGAAAGGGCAGGGCGCGAAGGGCAGGGCGACCTGGTCGTCGAGACCTGGACGGAAGCCGCCGCGCTCTCGACTGCGCTCACCGCGCTGGCCACCGGCGGCCTCGGTGCCTTGGCGTGGTTCTTCGCCGACCCTGCGGGGGCGATCGTCCTCGTCGCCTTCGCCGCGGGAACATCGATGGGCGCCCTCTTCCTGGGAATGGCCGTCGCGTACGGGAGAGGAACGCCCGGAGCTCCGCTTGGCGGGGATGTCTCCGCGTCGGCGACCGGTGCCCTCCACAACCACCTGCCGGCCGTGGCCGCCACGCTGATCGTCGCTGCCACCGCCGAACCCGAAGCTCTCCTGTTTCTCGGCGGCCTGATGGCCGAGACGGAAACGCTGCGCAGCGAACTGCTGCTGCTCCCCATTGGTATTTCCGTGCTGTCTCCCTTGCTCGCCCTGTTGGGCGGCCCTGCCGTTCCCTCGCTCCTGCAGCGCCGTGGCGCGGTCGGATTCTTCGACATCGAGAGGCTGGCCGCCGCCCTCGCGCTGGTGGCCATGGTGGCCGTGGTCCTGGCCGGGGGATTTGCCTGGGTGGTCGCCGGTGCCTTCGCCGTGGGCCTGGTGGCCAGGCAACTGGCCGTCCTGGCCGACGAGGTCTCGCGCCGGCGGATCGGCCTCAGCGACCGCAGCTTTCCGGCGATGGCGCCGGCCCTGCTTTCGGCTGCTGCGCTGGCTCTCGGCGACCAGTTGGCCGGCACCTATGGCGTGGCCCTGGCGGCCCTCGGCATGACGGCGACCTTCGCCTCGACGGCCGCCGGCGCGATCGCCGCTCCATGGTGTTCGCCGCAAGGCGCCGCGGCGCAGCCGGCGTCGCACTCGGACCTCGACAACGCCGACGCGGCCACTTCGATCGCGGTGACCCTGGCTCTCCTCGTTGCTGCGGCGCCTGTGATCCTGGCCGACAGCGCACATCGCGGCACGGCGATGATGCTGGTGGCGACGGCAGCCCCCGCCCTGCTCTTTGCCGTCGTGGCCGGCGCGGCCTGCGCGGCCTCGTTTTCGGCGCGATACGGCCACCCCGACGACGAGGCCGAAGCGGTGCAGATGGCCTCGCGGGCGACGGCCGCGGCCGTCGCACTTCCGGCCCTGGCCGGCGTGGTCCTCGGGGCCGGTGCCGCGGTGGGCGTGGCCCTTGGATTTGCGGCGTGGGCGGCAGCGTCCACGCCCCTGGTGGAGGCGTGGGACGCGGCGGCGAGGCCTGACCCCCGTCTTCGACGTTCGGTACTGCTGGCCTGGGGCCGGGCGATGGCGCTCGCGACCGTGGTCGGCGTGCCGTGGATGAGTTGAGTTCGAGAACGAAAGGAAAAGAGGAAGGACAACCAACATGCGACCATACGAAACCCTGGTGGTGCTGCGCACCGACCTCGGGGACGAAGCCGCCAAGCTTCTGACCCGTTTTGAAACCGTCATCGCCAGCGAAGGCGGGACCCTGGACGAGAACCGTGACTGGGGCGTGCGCGACCTCGCGTACCCCATCGGCAAGCAGAAGCAGGGCCACTTCCACCTGCTCGAGTACCAGGCCGAGCCCAAGACGGTGAAAGAACTGGAGCGCAACCTGCGCATCGTCGAAGGCGTCCTGCGCTTCGTCAGTGTGCAGCAGGAGCACACGGGGCTGCCCGAGCCGCGCGTGCGCGAAACCTACGACCGGCGCGACGCCCCGCTGAGCGACATGCGCTCGCCGGGCCGCGAGGAAGACATGCGCTCGCCGGGTCGCGAGGAAGACGTGCGCTCGCCGGGCCGCGAGGAAGACGTGCGCTCGCCGGGTCGCGAGGAAGACATGCCCGCCGCGGAAGCCGGCGGTGAGGAAAACGACGGCGCCGACATGGAA
>JBHEPB010000052.1:0-14505 GCA_046260515.1 Binatia bacterium | reverse complement strand
ATCGAAGTGGCCCCGCCCAGCAGGTGCCTCAGCTCCGACCACGCAGCCACGTCGGAATTGCCGCCGCCGGCCACGGGAATCTGCGTGTGCCCATTCTTTCCGGCGCGCCAGTCGTGGCGGTGCTCGTAGCGCTCGCTCGTGCCGACGTGGGGCGAGGCCTGGCTGAAGGTGATGTGCTCGTGCGCATTGATGAGGCCCGGCGAGATCGCCGCCTCCGGGCAGGTGATCACCGTTGCGCCCGCCGCGACAGCGGCGCAATCCACGTTGGACGTGCACGCCTGGGCACATCCGGCCTGCACGATGATCCCGTCGGCGCTGACGACCACCTGGCCTCCGCGGTAGATCGTGCCCGGTGTCAGCACGTCGCCCACGAGGACCGTGCCCGCGGGTCCCTCCGAGAGCGCCGAAACCGTGCAGGTGCCGGAGGGCGGGGGCGCGAGCGCCTGGCAAACGATCTGGCCCGGACTCTCCTCGCTGCACTGGCCGATCACGTTCTGGCCGACGGCCTTCCGCAGGATGGCGAGGGCGTCGGAAGCGGTGATCTTGTCGTCGCCGGTGTAGTCGCAGGCCGCCAGCGGGCAGATGGCCGTGCCCACCGCGCTGCGAAGGGCGAACAGTGCATCCCCCGCCGTGATCGTCCCGTCGCCGTTGGCGTCCCCGCAGAGTGTGGCGGCGTGCGAGGGCAGCACGGCCACGACGAAAAGGAACAGCAAGGCGGCGCCGGCCGAAGCCGTGAACGAACGAATGTAACGAACTTTCAACGTTGGCCTGCCCGGGACTCTATTCCTGCTCCAGCCCCGCCCTGGCCTGCTTCAGCGTCAGACGCCAACGGCCGGGCTTGCCCTCCCATGTGGCGGTCAGGAAGCCGACGTCATCGGACAGGTAGACCTGGGTGGTCATCCGCGACTGCAGCGCCTTGGTCATGTCACCGTAGGCCTTGATTTTGAACGGATAGGAGATCTGCCCGTCCTGCTCCCGGCGCTGCTTCACGTAGACCCTGGAGATGCCACCGCGGACGGCTTCACTGGTCTTGGCGAGCTTGTCCTTGAAGGCCCAGCGCTTGAGGCCCGTGCCCCCGACGTGCTTGAGGTCGCCGGCGAGGAGCGTGGCCCGGAACACCTCGCCGTCCGCGTTCGAGACCAGGAACACGAAGCCGTCCAGCAGTGGATTGGCATCGGTGGTCGGGATGAAGCGGCCGTGGAGCTTCACGTAGTTCCAGGTGAGCCGGGCCGGATCGTCGAGGATCGGCACGCAGGGCGGCGTCAGCTCGCAGGCGCCGTTGCAGCTCTGGAAGCCCGGCAGCGTGCAATTGGGGTCGGCGCAGTCGATCAGCATGTCGCCGTCGTCGTCGATCCCGTTGTTGCAGACCTCACCGCTCGGCGGATCGCACTCCTCACCGGGATCCAGGTTGCCGTTGCCGCAGAACTGCGCGGGGCTCACGTCCGTGGGTTCGCTGTCGTTGTTGTTGAGGATGATGGCGTCGGAGGCGCTCGTGGTCACCACGGCCTCATTGCAGACATCCTCGGCGCCGCTGCAGGCTCCGTCCTGGAGCGGCGAGCCGATGGGGGCGCCCATGGCGATGGTCACCTCGACCTCGAAGGTCACCGAGTCACCGTTGACGATGTCGCCGAGCGCGCAGACCAGCTGGTCGCCGAGGGCGTTCGAATGCAGCGTGCAGCCCAGCGGCGCCGTGTCGCTCACGTAGGTCATGTACGGATCCAGCGATTCGTACACCACGACGTCGGTGGCGGTGTCGGTGCCGTTGTTGGCAACGACGATCTGGTAGACGACGTTGTCGCCGGGGGCCACCGGTTCCGCCGTGAGATCGGTTTTCGCCAGCTCGATCTCGGCGAAGGTCGTCGCCACGATCACGTCGGAGGCCACTTCGGAGGCGTTGTTGGCCGGGTTGGAGTCCGGCGTGGACGAGGTGACCGTCGCCGGGGCGCACAGATCCTGGCCGCCCGGGCAGGCCGGACCGGTATCGGTTCCCGCGGTGGGCGCCGCCGGATTCACGTGGACGACAATCTCGAAACTGGTTATCGACCCGGCGCCGACCGTGCCGAGGGTGCAGACCAAAGTCCCCACGGGGCCTTCCACGCAGGGACCATTGGTCGCCACGAAGGTCGTGTTCGGATCCAGCACGATGGTCGCCACGGTGTCGCTCGCGTCGTCCGGACCGAGGTTCGAGACGTCCACCTGGTAGGTGGTGAACGCGCCGGCCTGCACCGGACCGGTCAAGTCCGTGATGGTGATCGCCAGGTCGGCGGCAAGCAGGCACATCGGGTTGCCAGGGTCGGCGTTGGCCAGGCACATCCCGGCCCCGTCGCAGGTGTCGGGGTTGTCGCAGTCCGTGTCGGAGGGATCGCCGCAGGCGGTCAGGACCGGCGCAAACATGTCGGCGGGACACGACCCTGCGCCGTCACAGTTCTCGGGTACGTCGCATTCGCCGGCATCGGGGCGACACTCGACGGTCGTGGGCTCGTTGTTGGGAGCGCAGGCTCCGGCTCCGTCGCAGCTGTCGGGATTGTCGCACAACGTGTCGTTCGAACTCCCGCAGGGGAGGCCGAAGGCGGCGAAGGCATCGGCCGGACAGGCCGCGCCGGCGCCAGTGCAGTTCCCGGCCAGGTCGCAGACGCCGCCGGAGGCGCGGCACTCCACGGTCGAGGCGGCGAAGGCATCGGCGGGACAGGCCGCGCCGGCGCCCGTACAGTTCTCGGCCAGGTCGCAGACGCCGCCCGAGGCGCGGCACTCCACGGTCGAAGCGGCGAAGGCATCGGCCGGACAGGCCGCGCCGGCGCCAGTGCAGTTCTCAGCTACGTCGCAGACACCGCCGGAAGCACGGCACTCCACGGTCGAGGCGGCGAAGGCATCGGCCGGGCAGGCCGCGGCGGCGCCCGTACAGTTCTCGGCTACGTCGCAGACGCCGGAGGCAGCACGGCAAACGGTGCTGGCGGGTTCGAAGGCATCGGCGGGGCAGTCCGAGGAAGTTCCCGTGCAGGTTTCAGGCGTGTCGCAGACGCCGGAGGCGGCGCGGCACGTGGTTCCGGCCACCAGGTAACTGCCGGCCACGCAGCAGGCTCCCGGGGCGCAGGCGTTGGTGTTGACGGTGGCCGAATCGGTGGGGGAATCGAAGCCGCCGACGGACGCGTACGCGGTGTTGGTGACGCTTCCGTTGGTGACGTCGGCGGGCAGGATCGAGTAGCTGCCGCTGCACTCGACGCTCTCACCTGGGTCGAAGAAGGCGTCCAGGTTTCCGACCGTGGCCAGGGACTCGCAGGTGGCGCCGGGGACCAGCGGGTCGATGAGGGTGACGGGGCCGGCCAGGATGGCCGCGCCGCTGTTCGTCAGCGTGAACGTATAGTCGATGACATCGCCGGCCGTGGTGTAGACCAGCGGATCGGCGACCTTCGAGAACGAGAGTACAACCGTAGCGTAGGTCGCGGAGTCGCTGTCGTCGACCGGACCGGCGGAGGAGTTGGCCTCGGCCGTCGCGGTATTGTCGTGGGTGCCCGCGATGGCGGCCACGGGGCCGACGATGCAGGTGGCGATGTGGTTGTCGAACACGTCGGCGACCGGCAGCGGGTTCGGCCACACGCAGCCCGAGGTGTCCACGTCGGGGTCGCTCACGACCAGGCCCGTCAGCGGCACCTCGCCCGTGTTCTCGACGACGATCTTGTAGAACACGTCCTGGCCGGGCAGCACCGCGACGTAGTCGGACCAGGGATCGAGGTCGGGGTCGGAACCCGGGCCCGCCAGCTTCTGCACGGCGACGCCGGGAATGGGTTCGTCGATCTGCAGCGACGCTTCGGCGACTTCGCCGTTGGTGGCAGGTTCGCCGCTGACGATGTGGGTGACCGCGCTGCTGACGTTGTCGTAGAGGCCGATCGGGCCGGTCACGTCGACGGTGACCGTGCAGGCATCGCCCGCGGCGATGCTTCCCCCGGAGAAGGAAAGCGAGGTGGCGCCGGCCGTCGGCGCCCAGGTGGGCGCTCCGCAGCCGCTCGTCGCCGCGTTCGGCGGCGAGGCGACTTCCAGGCCCGCAGGCAGGCTGTCGCTGAACGACACTCCGCCGATGGCGTCGTCGGGATTCGGGTTGGTGACGGTGAACGTGAGGGTCGAAGCGTCGTTCGGCGTGACGCCGAGCAGAAGCAGGTTGGGGACGAACTCCTTGGCGATCAGCGGCGAGGCCAGCACCAGCAGGGAAGCCTGGGCGATGCCGGTCGAGAGGTTGTTGTTGTAGCCCGACTCTGTCGCGTAAATCGGGTCGCTGATGTTGAGCGCCGTCCCGACCGTCGACGACGTGACGTCGACCGTGAGGTTGCAGGAGCCGCTCGCGGCCAGCGAGCCTCCCGAATGAAGCAGGACGCCCGAGTCGCCGGGGTCGGTGCTCCAGAACCCCGTGCAGGTGCCGCCGAAGGTTCCCGGTACCACCGACATCCCGAAGGGCAGTTCGTCGACGAAAGAAATGCCGGACAGGGCAGTGGCCGGGTTGGGGTTCGCGATGGTGAACGTCAGCGTCGTCTCGTGCCCCACTCCGATGGGCGTCGGCGAGAAGATCTTCGCAATCGTCGGCGGGTTGACACCCGGAGTGGGCGGCGGCGGCGGGACCTCCTGGCAGTACAGGCCGCGGAAGCGCACGCCGTCGAGGAAGATCGAGTGCCCGTTGTTGCTCTGGCCCGCGCTGTAGACGTAGATGCGGAACACCGTGTTGCCCGTCGGGTTGAGTCCCGACGAGAGCGTGGTCGGTCCGTTGGCGTACCAGGTGGCCGCGGCGGGCAGGCTGTAGACGGTCGAAGCGTTCTCGGCGGCGGGGCCATAGTAGAGCTGGGCGGCCTGCGCTCCCTGGGTGGTGCGGCGACTGGCAAAATCGAGCGTGATCGAGTCCAGGCCCGTCGTGTCGATGGTGAACTCGAAGTACTCCTGGTTGGCGGTGTTGAGGGCGCCGACATTGATGTTGTCGGTCTCCCAGGAACCGCCGACGTCGTTGTTGGTGGGGTCGATCGTTGCCGTCAGGGTGAGACCCGGGCCGGCGGCAGCCGAGGCCGTGACCAGGTTGCTCGTCGGCGCGGGGGCCAGGGCATTGGCCGCGAGGGGGAACTGCCAAAGCGCCAGCGTCGCGTTCTCGTCGCAGGAGAGGACCGGCGGGGCTGTGGCGCTCACGGTCAGCGTCGCGCTGGCGTTGTTGCCGGTGTCGGCGTCACCGATGAAGAGGTTCTGCGAAACATTGTTGTAGGTGCCTGCGCCGGCGGCGGTCACGTCAACGAGCACCGTGCAGCTTCCGCCGGCTCCGACGAAGCCACCGGCAAGTGCGATCTCGTCCGTCCCGGACACGGCCGTCACGGTTCCGCCGCAGGTGGTCGTGGCATTGGCCGGCGCCGCCACCAGCATCCCGGCCGGGAGCTCGTCCAGGAAGTTGTAGCCGCTGATCGCGACGGGATTCGGGTTGGTGATGGTGAAGCGAAGGCGCGAGGTGCCGCCCAGGCCGATCGTGTCGGGAACGAAGCGCTTCGCGATGAGAGAGCCGGCCGGGTCGTAGGTGACGAGGTCGCCCTGGGGCGTGCTGAAGTCGGTGTTGTAGTGGAAGCTGCTCCCCGAGCGGTCGTAGATCATGGCGTTCAGGCTCACCGAGTCGCCGCCGCCGCTGATGATGCGAATCTCGTACGTGGTCACGACCACGCCGCCGGCCTTGCCGGTGGAAAGGCAGGAGCTGTAGTTCGGGCTTTCCGGATCGCTGTCCCACAGGCAGCCGTCAGCCCACAGGCCGGGATTCGGCACCGGCACGCGCGAAGGAGGCGCCGTCAGGACCCCGTAGGTGGTCGAGACGCCCAGCACCTGGAAGATGGTGTTGGACAGGGTGAGGAACGACTGGAGTTCCTCATAGGAGGTAGAGGTCTGCGTCGTCAGCTCGAGGAAGTACGTGTTGCCGATGGCGAGGTTGATCGATCCCCCGTAACCGAGGGTCAACCAGTCGGACTCGTCCACCTGCTGGCCGTAGCGGATCTGCGTGGTTGTGTTGCGGTTCTGGGAGACGAGTTGCTCGACGAGGATTTGCCGGGGCTGGGGGCTCGACGCGCTACCGTTGCCGTCGGTGGCGACGATCGAGTACTCGCGGGTCTGGCCGAAAGCCAAGGCCGAGCGCGTGACGCGCAACTCGAAGTAGGCATCCACGCATTCCCCCGCCCCGATCGCCGCGAAGTCGAGCGAGGTGAGCGAGCCGGAACGCAGATTGATGTAAGGATGCCCGGGGCCGAAGTCCCAGCCGCTGCCGTTGCCGTCGGTCCAGACGAAATCGACTTCGACGTTCGTCGTGGCCGTCGCCGAGCACACGCGAGCGCCGGCCGGGAACAGTTCCGGTCCGCTCGTAAGGGGCCGGTTGTGGTCGAGGCCGACGACGTCCCAGGTGATCGGTGTCACCGTGAGCTGCGCCGAAGCCGGCGCGGCAACTGCCGTCAGGAAAAGGAAAGCTGCGGCGAGCGCCGCAACTTTCGTCGAAACGCCCCCCGCGTTCGTCGAGCCACTCATTCGGATCCCCCCGGAGACGGCCGCGCCGGGGAGAGACGTCCTCCGCCTCTGCTCCCCCGAATCGAGGCAATTTGGGTCGAACAGACCCCGTCCCGAGGATGTCTCGTACAGCCCCACCGAGGGGGGGTCAAGTCTTCAATCCCGACGGACTCCGCGCGACCTCCGCGGCGACGGCGCGTCCAGGTGCGCGATGCTTCGCCGTCCTCCTCGGGACGCGCCTGCTTCTTCAACTTTGGGAATTCTCAGAGCTTCAGCTTCACCCGGACTCCGGCAAAAACGGGGGTGCCGCCGGCGGTGTCGTAGAACTGCAGGTCGGGCTCCACGGTGAACCAGACCCGCGGACGCCACTTGAAGAAAATCTCCACGAAGGTCTCGTCGCTGGTGTCCGACTTCGCGTAGCCCGCGCCGAGTCCGATCGTGTTGTTCTCGCCGAGAAAACCGTGCGCGGTCACTCCCCCGCCGGCGTAGGTGCCGATTTCCCCCGTCTGTTCGGGGGACCAGCCTCCGTGGACGAAGAACTGCCAGCTGCGAGGATCGGCCTCGTTGCCCGGGTTCCATGGGAGAAGCACATCGTAGAGGGCGTACACGCCCGACCGGTCCCGCCCTGCCGTGCGCGTCCAGCCGCCGACCCCGAACTCGCCGGCGTCACGCCCGGCGAGTTCGTGGCGGAGTACCAGCTGGCCGATCGACAACAAACCCGCGTCGTCCTGGAACGCTGTCTCCCCGAAAGAGCCGACCTCGGGGGATCCCTCGTAGATGCCCGCGCGCACGCCGACCCACGAACGGGGATCGGCGAGCACCGCGGCGCCGAGTCCCGGCGCCGGGAAGGAGTGCAAGGGGGAGCCCGGCAGCACCCCGAAGGACGAGTTGACGAAGTTGCCGCCGAAGCGCGGCGCGGCGAAGTCGCGGTTGGTGTCCTGTTTGCCGAGGCGCAACAGCACCGAGTTCCCCACTTGTTGCTCGAGCCAGTATTCGGAGAGTTGCGTGAAACTCTCCGATTCGAGGTTGGAGACGGGCATCAGCAGTCCCAGGTCGCGCGAAGGTCCGCTGCCGTGGTTGTTCTGCCCATAGAGGAAGATGCGGCCGCCCTTCCACGCGCCGAGCCTGGCGGTATCCAGGGTCAGCATCACGTCGAGGTTGCCGAGATAGGAGATGCCCTCGTCCGCGTCCAGGACATAGGATTCCGCCGTGTAGTGCACCTCGATCTCGACGCCCGCCTGCGCGAGGCGGGTCCTGCGTCCGCCCCAGTCGCCGGTGGCCCTGTCCGCCGCATCGACGCGCAGGGGACCGAACAGGAGAAGCGCAATCAGGGGAAGCAGAACTCGCGCGGACGCGGCGACGGGTCGCAGGGACCCAGGAGGGAGTCGGCAATGCACGAAGCTCACCCGACTCAGCCATTCTCCGTGGGGACCCAGTCCTCGCCGTCGCGCCTCACGCGCCCGAGCTTCCCGAAGCGCCGCAGGTGGGACTCCACCGACACGCCTGCTGCACGGTGGAGGAACTCCGGCACGTCGGTGTAGATGCGCCGCACGAGGTCCTCCGTGCGCGTCAGCCCGGCCGCCAGCCCCTCGAGGATCTGTTCGTCGCGCAGGGCGCGGTGGGCAAGGTAGTCGGCGATCTTGCGGTGTGGATCTTCGATCACGGGGCCGTGGGCGGGAAAGATCCTCTCCACGTCCAGGGCCTGGAGGCGATGGAGGGAATCCAGGTAATCGCCGAGGTCGCCGTCGGGAGGGATCACGGTGGTCCCGGCGCCCAGCACCATGTCGCCGGTGAACAGCACCTTCTCCTCCTTCAGGAGAAAGCAGAGATGGTCGCTTGCATGGCCGGGGGTCCAGAAGGCTTCGAGCGTGGCGCCCTCGATCTCCACGACGTCGCCGTCGCCGAGGGGCTGCACGTCGAAGCCGCGATCGGAAGCGGGCAGAGGCATCTTCGCGAGAGGAAGCTCCCCGTGCCGCGCGCGCACGTTCTCGACGCCGCCGATGTGGTCGGGATGCGCGTGGGTGAGGACGATGCGGTCGAGTTCCGCGCCGCCGCAGTGCTCGGCCAGGGCCGCAGCGAGAAGGTCGTCGTAGCTGTCGATGCCCTGCCCGGTGTCGAGCAGCAGACGGCGCCGTCCCGTGCCGACGATGTAGGTGTTGGTGCCCGGCCCAGTGAAGGGACCGGGGTTCTGCCCGAGAACCACGACCACGCGGTCCGACCAGCGTGCATGGTCCGGCATGGCCATGCCGATCATCGAGGAGGTGACGACGCGCGAAGCCTTCGGGGAAGCGGAGTCCGCCATGGCACCCCTTACCCCCTCTCCCCGCTGGCCGGAAGCGCGGGCCGCACCTTGAAGACCTTCTCCTTGCGGATAGTGACGGTCCCCGGCTCGGCCCCGCGGGGCTTGCTGACGTTGACGGCCAGGGTGCAGGAGACCGGCACCACGCCGCCGGCCCTGGCCTTGCTATGCCAGGCGGCAACGGCGGCTGCAGCCTCCAGCGTGGCGCGGTCGGGCTCCGCGTCCTCGCGGGCCCTCAGCAGCACGTGGGAGCCGGGGACCGCGCGGGCGTGGAACCACCAGTCGCGGGGCGAGGCCAGCTTGAGGGAGAGATAGTCGTTGTCCGCTTCGGTGCGGCCGGCCAGCACGGTCCAGCCGCCGGGCAGTTCGTACTCGCGCCAGCGCTGCATCGTCGTGGGAAAAGGAGCGCGGACGCGGCGCTCAGAACTCGAAGACGAGCCCTTCGTCGCCGGCCTTGATCACCACGTCGCCGCCCTTGGCCAGGCGCCCGAAGAGGATCTCGTGGCTGAGCTTGTGCGAGATCTCCGTCTCGATGAGGCGCCGCATCGGCCTCGCGCCGAACTTGGCGTCGTAGCCTTTGACGGCGATCCAGCTGCGCGCCGAGGGATCCAGCGTAAGATGAACCCCGCGGGCCTTCAGGCGCGTCTCCAGCTCGGCCACCATCTTCTCCACCACCTGCTCGGCGATCTCCATGCCGAGGGACCGGAACTGCACGACAGCGGTCAGGCGGTTGCGGAACTCGGGCGCGAAGGCCTTTTCGATGGCCTTGTCCGCCTTGCCGGCGAAGTCGGCCTTCTGCTCGAAGCCGATGGCGTTGGCCATGCCCTCGCGGGCGCCGGTGTTGGTGGTCATGATGACGATCACGTTGCGGAAGTCGGTCTTGCGGCCGTTGTTATCCGTGAGCGTGGCGTAGTCCATGATCTGCAGCAGGATGTTGTCGATGTCCGAGTGGGCCTTCTCGATCTCGTCCAGCAGCAGCACGCAGTGGGGATTGCGGTGAATGGCCTCGGTGAGCTGGCCTCCCTGGTCGAAGCCGACGTAGCCCGGCGGGGAGCCGATCAGGCGCGAGACCGCGTGCTTCTCCATGTACTCGCTCATGTCGAAGCGCTGGAAGCCGATGTCCAGGGCCGAGGCCAGCTGCTTGGCCAGCTCGGTCTTGCCCACTCCGGTGGGCCCCGCGAACAGGAAGCTGCCGATGGGCTTCTCGGGCTCGCCGAGGCCGGCCCGCGAGAGCTGGATGGCGGCCACCACCTGGTCGACGGCGGCGTCCTGGCCGTAGATGACGAGCTTGAGGTCGCGGCCGAGGCTCTCCAGGCGCTTGCGGTCGTCCACCTTCACGCTACGCGTGGGGACCTTGGCGATGCGCGAGACCACGTTCTCGATGTCGCGGCTCGTCACGCGGGGGCGGCGCTTGGTGGCGGTCGCATCCCCGGACTCCGGCGCCGCGGCTTCGTCTTCCATCTCGGCCTCGGCGACGGCTTCGGCCAGGGCCGGTGCGGGGACCGCGGCCGCTTCGGCGGCGGTGCGGCTGGTGCGCAGCTTCACCTCGGCGCCGGCCTCGTCGAGCACGTCGATGGCCTTGTCGGGAAGGAAGCGATCGTTGATGTGCTTGGCCGACAGTTCCACGCAGGCGCGCACGGCAGCCGGTGCGTAGGCCACGCCGTGGAAATCTTCGTAGCGGCTCTGCAGGCCCTTCAGGATCTCCACCGATTCGTCCTGGGTGGGCTCGGCGACGTCCACTTTCTGGAAGCGCCGCGATAGGGCGTGGTCCTTCTCGAAGATCTGGCGATATTCCTTGTAGGTCGTGGTGCCGATGCACTTGATCTCGCCACTGGCCAGGGCGGGCTTGAGCATGTTCGATGCATCCATCGCGCCGCCGGACACCGCGCCGGCGCCGATGATGTTGTGAATCTCGTCCACGAACAGGATGCGGCGATCGCGGTCGGCCTTGATGGCGTCGATGACGGCCTTGAGCCTTTCTTCAAAGTCGCCGCGGTAGCGGGTTCCGGCGAGCAGCCCGCCCATGTCCAGGGCGTGAATCGTGACGTCGCGCAGGTACTCGGGCACTTCGCCGCGATGGATGCGCAGCGCGAGGCCCTCGACGATTGCCGTTTTTCCGACGCCCGCGTCGCCGACGAAGATGGGGTTGTTCTTGCGACGCCGGGCCAGGATGTGGACGGTGCGCTCCACTTCCGCCTTGCGGCCGATCAGCGGGTCCAGGCGCCCTTCGGCCGCCTTGCGGTTGAGGTTGGTACAGAACTCCTCGAGGGGATCCTCGACGGAGGTCGCGCCGTCGCCGTCGTGTTCGGAAGCGCCGGGGCCTCCCTCGCCATCGGCTCCCTCGGCCGGCAGTCGGCGCGAGGCAAGCTTGGAAACCTTGTGGGAGATGTAGCGCACGATGTCGAGGCGCAGCACCCCCTGCTTCTTGAGGAAGTAGGCGGCGTGCGATTCGTCGTCGCGGAAGAGGGCGGCCAGAACGTTGCCGCCGTCGATCTGTTCCTTGCCCGAGGACTGCACGTGGGAGGCGGCGAGCTGCAGCACGAGCTGGCAGCCGAGGGTGTAGCTGGGATCCGGGGTGCCGCCGTCGGGCGCAGCAACGTGGGGCGGGAAAGACGGCATGGTGTCTTCCAGGAAGGTGTCCACGGCGCTGCGCAGGTCGTCGAGGTCGGCGCCGCAGTGGATCAGGATGTCCGAGGCCACGCGGTCGGTCGTCAGAGCGAAAAGCAGGTGCTCGGGGGCGACGAACTCGTGACGGCTCGCCTTGGCGCGGTCCACGGCCCGCTGCAGCGTGTTCTCGAGTTCCTCGGAAATCAGCATCGTTCCCTTCCTTGCCGCGTCGTCCGTGGAGGGTTGCCCCTCGTCCGTTCCGGTTCCTGCCGGGGCTTCCCCGGATCCGGCCGCTGCCGGAGCCCCGGCCGGCCCGGGGCTTTGGACGGCTCAGCTCTCACAAGCTTCAATGAGGCAGGCCAGGGGATGCTCGTGCTTGCGAGCGATCTGTTCCACCTGCACGGCCTTGGTGCGGGCCACGTCCTGGGTAAAGACCCCGGCGACCCCCTTGCCGTCGTTGTGGACCTGGAGCATCACCCGCGTGGCATCGTCGCGGGTCTTGAAGAACAGCGTCTGCAGGATCCAGACCACGAACTCCATGGGCGTGTAGTCGTCGTTGAGGAGGATCACCGCGTACATGGGCGGCCGCTTCAGGCGCGTTTTCTCCTGGACGACGATCTGCCCCTCGGATCGACGGGCTGGGGCCTTCGTTTCGGACATGAGGACGATTCTAGTCCGGGCCTGCCCGCGGTCAACGCACGGGAGGTCACGGGGCCCGGCGGCGCCCACGGCGCGCTTGGCTGGGCCGGCCCTTCCCTTCGAGGCCCGAGACGAGTTCAGAACCGGGACCTCTCGCTCTTGACCGGGGAGGAGCGGTTGTAACTGTCGATGACGGCTTCGTTGTGGTCCCTCTCGCGCTCGAGGAAGTCGCCGATGGCCTTCTCGCCGCCGGGATGGGCGATCCAGTGGGCGCTGTAGGTGGGCCTCGCGTTGAAGCCCCTCAGGAACTTGTGCTCTCCCTGGGCGCCGGCCTCCACCAGCGTCATGCCGCGCTGGATCGCATACTCGATGAGGGTCCAGTAGCAGCATTCGAAGTGCAGGCTGGGAAAATGCGCAGCGGCTCCCCAGTAACGGCCGAAGAGCGCGCTGCGCCCGCGCACGTTGAAAGTGCCCGCCACGTAGCGCCCGTTGCTGCTCGCCAGCACCAGCACGAGACGGCGCTTCCATGCCTTCGCCAGGCGCTCGAAGGTTTCGCGCACGAGATAGGGCTGGGACCACTTGCGCTCGGCGGTGGCCAGGTAGAAGCGCCAGATCGCCTCCACGTGCTCGTCGCGGATGTCGTCGCCCTCGATCACTTCGATGCGCAGGCCCTGGGCAGCCACCTCGGCGCGCTCGTGCATAACCTGTTTGCGTTTCTTCGAGCGCAGGTCGGCCAGGTAGTCGTCGAAACTGCGATAGTCGCGGTTCTCCCAGTGGTACTGGTGGGTGATGCGGGAGTGAAATCCGCGCTCGACGAGGAACTCGTGCTCGGCGCGGCGCGGGAAGAGCACGTGAACGCCGGAAAGATCGAGGGTAACGGCGAGGCCCTGGAGGGCGTCCACCATCGCACCGGCCACGTCCCTGGTTCCGGGGTCGAGGTCGCCATCGGAGGAAGCCGCGGTCGCGTTGCCGTTGCCGGGCGCCGTTGCCGACGCCAGCAGGATGCGCGAGCCGGTCACCGGCGTGAAGGGCACCGCCACGACTCCCTTCGGGTAGTAGCGCAGCCCCGCCCTGGCGTAGGCCTCGGCCCAGCCGAAATCGAAGATGTACTCGCCGTAAGAATCCCAGCGCAGGTAAAAGGGAACCGCGCCGACCAGCTGGCCGCCGCGCCACGCCGTCACGTGGCGGGGCTGCCAGGGAGTTCCGGCGCCGACCACGCCCGTGTCTTCGAGGGCCGCCAGGAAGTCGTGGTCGAGAAACGGGTCGTCCTCGCCCACCATCGCATCCCAGGCGGCGGCTTCGATGCCGGTCAACGACTCGCGGATCTCGATACGAAGGGGCTCAGGCATGGGGACCCATCCCTCCTCGTACACCGGTTTGGTCGATGCGTCGATTTCGCGTAAGAGCCGGCGCGATGGACAGCGCGACAGCGACCGGCGGCTCCGACCAGGCGGAAGAGCTGCGCTTCCCCTTCGGCGACGGCGGCTGCTTCGGCTGCTCGAGGTCGAATCCCGACGGTCTGCAACTGCGGTTCTACCGCAACGGGGACGAGGTGAGCGCCGCGTACACGGTGCCGGATCGTTTCCACGGCGCGCCGGGCGTCGCCCACGGCGGCATCGTCGCAACCATCCTCGACGAATTTTCCTGCGCCGCCGCCGTGTTCCTCAGCGGCCATCGCGTGGTCACCGGAGAACTCACGATCCGCTACGAGAAGCCCTGCCCCGTCGAGACCGAAGTCCGCGTCTGTGCCCGCATCGCGGATGCTTCCCACGCCCGCTACCTCGTTGTGGAGGCGGAGATCGAGCTGGACGGCACGCGCCTGGTGAAATCGTCGGGCAAGTTCTTCCGCCAGGACGCCGAATAGGACGCCGAATAGGCCGCGACCGGACCGAGGGCGTCGAGCAATTCCTCGATGGCCGCGAAGGCGGCCTCTCCCACTTCGTCGTGGATCACGCGCCGATTCCTTCGAATTCGGCGAGCAGCGCCAGGGCCTCCTCGCGCGCGACTCCGCCGTGCACGCTGTGCAGCGCCTCCTTCACCCGGCGCAGGCGCGCGGCGGAATCGAAAGCTGGAGATCGCGCAGCGGCCAGCAGGGCCAGGATCTTCTCGTGGGGCATCTCGCACTCGTCCGCGGCGCGCAGCGCGAGGTTGAAGTGGTGGCGCGCTTTCTTGTTCGCACCGTCGAGGGCTGCGAGGCGGGCCTTCACCACTTGCTGGCGGGGGCGCCCCATCGCAAAGGTGCCGGCGAAGCGCGAAAGGGCAACAGCGGACCGCTTCAGGTCGCTGCGCAGCGTGGGAGCCGCCGTTTCTCCGCGCGCGCGAGCATCCTCGGCGGCGCCCAGCACCACGTCGGCGACGCCGCAGACCCCGGCGTAGATCACGTAGCTCGTGATATGGGACCTCGCGACCAGCTCCAGGGCGCGGCGCGCATAGGATACGGCCTCGTCGTGGCGGCCGCC
>JBHEPB010000049.1:0-25705 GCA_046260515.1 Binatia bacterium | reverse complement strand
GTCATGGACGCCGTGGACGCTATCGAGAAAATCCGCGTCGGCGTCTCCAGCTGCCTCCTCGGCCAGGAAGTCCGCTTCGACTCCGGCCACAAGCACGATCGCTACGTCACCGACGTCCTCGGCCAGCACTTCGACTTCGTGTCGGTTTGCCCCGAGGTCGAGGTGGGCATGGGCATCCCTCGCGAGTCGGTCCGCCTGGTAAGGGAGACGGGCTCGGACGGCCCCATCCGCATGCTGGGCGTGAAGAGCGGCACCGACCATACCGAGGCCATGCGCCGCTACGCGCGCCGCCGCGTCGCCGCCGTCGCGGCTCTCGGCATCCGCGGCTACATCCTGAAGAAGGGCTCGCCGTCCTGCGGCATGGAAAGGGTGCGCACCTACACGGCGGCCGGAATGCCGGCCACCTCCGACCGGGGTCTCTTCGCCGCGGCCCTGGTGGAAGCCATGCCGTCCCTTCCCCTGGAAGAAGAAGGCCGCCTGGGCGACGCGATGCTGCGCGAGAACTTCATCGAGCGCGTCTTTGCCTGGTCGCGCGTCAGCCGCATGTTTTCCGGTCGCTGGAGCGTGGGCGGCCTGGTCGCCTTCCATTCGCGGGAGAAGATGCTGGTCTCCGCCCACCGCCCGGAGAGCGAGAAGGTCCTCGGCCGCATCGTCGCCGCCGCCAAGAAGACGCCAAGGGCCGAGGTGGCCGAAGAGTACCGCCGTGTCTTCCTTGAGGCCCTGTCCAAACCGTCGCCGCGGCGCCGCCACGTCAACGTATTGCAGCACATGCTCGGCCACTTCCGCGAGCGCCTGGAGGCGGCTCCCCGCCACGCCCTGGCAGCGGTGATCGAGGACTACCGCCGCGGCCTCGTTCCCCTGGTGGTGCCGATCACGCTGATGCGGCATTACGTGGACCTGCTCGGCATCGAATACCTCGCGAGGCAGACCTACCTCGAACCCCATCCGCGGGAACTGCTGCTGCGCAATCACGTCTGAGCGGCGCCGAGCATCGCGGCCAGGGCCGCGTCGAGCCGGGGCTGACGGAAGGCGAAGCCCGAAGCCAGCAGGCGTCGTGGCTTCACCCGCGTGGAAGCGAGCAGCAACCCGTCGGCCATCTCGCCGAGCAGGGCGCGAAGCGCGAAAGCCGGAACCGGGAGAAGAGCGGGGCGGTGGAGGGCGTCGGCCAGCGAGCGCGTCAGCTCCGCATTGGTGACGGGCCCGGGCGCCACGGCGTTGACCGGGCCGTCGAGGCTGGGCGTCGCGATGCAGTGCACGATGGCGGCCAACAGGTCGTCCATCGAGATCCAGCTCATGTACTGCGTTCCGGGCCCGAGGCGGCCGCCGACGCCGAAACGGAAGGGCGTCAGCATCTGACCCAGCGCCCCGCCCTCGGGCGTCATCACCACGCCGATGCGCAGGTTCACCACGCGGATAGCGGCGTCGCGGGCAGCGGCGGTCTCCGCCTCCCAGCGGCGGCAGAGATCGGCAAGAAACCCGTGGCCCGCTTCCGACTCCTCGTCCAGCTCGAGTTCACCGCGATCACCGTAGAAGCCCGTGGCGGACGCAGAGATGAGGACGCGAGGCGGTCGCTGGAGCGCGGCCAGCGTGCGGCAGAGCAGGCGCGTGCCGTCCACGCGGCTCGCAACGAGGCGCTGCCTCAGGGCCGGCGTCCAGCGACCGGCGGCGATGTTTTCGCCGGCCAGGTGCACCACGGCGTCCAGGCCTTCGAGGGACGCGGCGTCGATGGTCCCGGCGCCGGGATTCCAGATTGCCTCGCGGGCATTCGCGTTGCCGGCGGCGGCGCGGCGGCGAACGATGCTCGTCACCTCCGCGCCGCTGCGGGTGAGGAGTTTCGCGAGGGCGCTGCCGACGAGGCCGTTCGCGCCGGTGATCGCGATGCGTCCGGGGATGGGACCGGCCTGTCCTTCGTGCATGGTCGTTGCCCTCTCGGTGCTGGGCCGGCGGCGTTTCCGCCGGTCTTTTTATTTACACCATGGAAATTATATTTGATCCATGAGAAAACAAGGTAGTCCCGCGTGATGCCTTGCGCTGCCGGAACAAAGCGCCCGGGTCCTGTTCCTTGGAGGAAAATCGCCCGGCCGGAGGACTCTGCATGCCCAAGCCCAGTCCAGGACCCGATCCCTCGGCCTACCGCATCGGCGCCAAGATCCGCCGCCTTCGCCTCGGCCGCTCGATGGGCCTGGTCGAACTCGGCCGCCACACCGGGCTGTCGGCTTCCTTGCTGTCGAAGCTGGAAACCGGTCGCAGCCTGCCCACCCTGCCCACGCTCCAGCGCATCGCCATGGTCTTCAGCGTCGGCCTCGACCACTTCTTCGGCACCGAGGACGACCGGCCCGTGCGGGCGGTGGTTCGGCGCGCCGAGCGCCTGCGCTTTCCGGGAGAGCCGGGCAAGGCCACGCCCTCGTATTGGTTCGAGAGCCTCGACTTCCCGGCCGTCAACCGCAAGCTCAGCGCCTACCTCGCCGACTTCGAACCAGCGGAGGAGACCGGCAAGACCAACCATGAGCACGACGGCGCCGAACTCATCTACGTGATCGAGGGCAGCCTCGGGCTATGGCACGACGGCGAGGAGACCAAGCTCGACAGCGGCGACGCGGTCTACCTCGATGCGTCGCGGCCGCACGGCTACCGCCGCCTCGGCGGCAAGAAGTGCCGGGCCCTAGTGGTGACGGTGCCCTGAGTCGAGACCCTCCCCAACAGAGGAAAAGCGTGCAAAGGACCCCCCGAGTGGCGTCGTGGTCCCCAAGGCCCGGCCGGTCCGACCGGCGCAACGGGCGCAACGGGCGCCACTGGTGCGGAGGGCCCCGCCGGCGAAAACGCCGTGAAGCTCTTCGCCGTCGTTCCAGCGGCCGGTACCTCCTTCACCCGTCACAGCAACGGCACCAGCGTCTCGCGCCCCGCTACCGGCAACTACCTCGTCACGTTCAATCAGAGCGTGAGCACGTGTGCCTACGTTGCGGTCGTCCAGAGCGACGGTACGGTGACCGATTTTGTCACCACACGCCGGGGCAGCGCCGAGGCGGTGCAGGTTGCCGGCCAGCCGAACCAGGTGAGGGTGCTCGTCACCGACAAGGACGACTCGTCGAGCGGACAGAACCGGGCCTTCACACTGGTCGTCCACTGCCCGTAACAAGCCCGGCCCGCGGCGCGGCCGCGGTTCCACGGCAAAGCGCAAAACAGGCGGGGGATCCTTCGGGGTCCCCCGCTTTCGTTTCCGGACGCGGGGCTTCGCGGGCAGACAAGGCGCCTCGCCTTGGCCTGGGGTTTTGTTTTCGGCTGCGCGGCATCTATCTGGAGCCCGCCGCCGATGTACCGATTCCTGCCTTCCCCCGTCCTCGGGCTCCTGCTGCTCAGCGGCATCACCGTCAGCACCATCCTGTTCGGCATCCCGGTCTTCGTGCTCGCGGTGATCAAGTTCGCGGTTCCCCATGAGGGCTGGCGCCACTGGTGGACCGAGCAGCTCGCGGTGGTGGCCGAGACCTGGATCCGCGGCAACAACCTGATGGTCTCGGCCTGCCTGCCCACGCGCTTCGAGTTCCGCGGCCTCGACGACCCGCGCCTCCGGCGCGACGGCCGCTACCTCGTGTCCAGCAACCACCAGACCTGGGCCGACGTGATGGTGCTTCAGCGCATCCTGATCCGCGACATCCCCTTCCTGCGTTTCTTCATCAAGTCGGAACTCATCTACCTTCCGGTGCTCGGCTTCGCGTGGTGGGCCCTCGACATGCCCTTCATGAAGCGCTACTCGCCGGCCAAGCTGGCCAAACACCCCGAGCTGCGCGGCAAGGACCTGGAGACCACGCGCCGCGCCTGCGACCACTTCCGCCGCGGCCCCATCTCCATCATGAACTTCATGGAGGGCACGCGCTTCTCGCCCGAGAAACGCGACCGGCACGGCTCGCCCCACCGTCACCTGCTGAAGCCGAAGGCCGGCGGCCTGGCGGCCGTTCTCGACGCCTTCTCCGGCGACCTCGACACGCTCGTGGACGTGACCATCGTGTACAGCAAACCGGGCGCCGACCTGTGGGACTTCCTGAGCGGAAAGGTCCCGAAGGTGCTGGCCGAAGTGAGGGTGGAGGAGATCCCGGTCGAGCTTCGCCGCGGCAACTATGGCGAGGACGAGGCTTACCGCGAGAAAGTCCAGGCCTGGGTGCGCGAGCTGTGGGAACGCAAGGACGAACGGCTCGAGGAACTCAAGCTCGAAGCGCTCGCGGCGGCTTAGACCGGCGTCTCACCGACCAGGGGCGCGTCGCGAACCGCCTCGTCGAGTCCTGCTTCGCGCACCGCGGCCCGGGCCAGCAACTGGGCAGCGGCCGGCAGGGTTGCCAGCAGGAAGCCGACGATGAGCAGGAGGCGCCAGGCCCACGCGAACTCGGCTGCGGCGGCCATCGCTCCCAGGCACACCAGCGCCAGCGCAAGGGTGCCCGCCTTGGTGGCGGCATGCTGGCGCGCCAGGGCGTCGGGGAGCACCACGACGCCCCAGGCGGCAATCACGAACAGCACCGCGCCGAGCGTGAGCAGGATGCCTGCGATCGTACTCACGTCCTGTCCTCCCGGGGGACCGGCACCCCCGCCGACCGTTCGATCAACCTGGCCCAGCCGATCGTGGCGACGAAACCGACCAGGGCCAGCCCCATCCCCACATCGAGGAATACCGTGCGCCCGGTCGCCAGAGATGCCGCCACGCACAGGGCGATTCCGGCGGCCAGCAGGATGTCGAGGGCGACGACCCTGTCGGCATGCCGCGGCCCACGGACGATGCGCACCGCGGAGAGCAGCGTGGCCAGCACCGCTCCGACGACCAGCGCCGCCGTGGCCTCGGGAACCATCGCGCTGCTCACCGCGTCACCCCGAACCACGCCAGCAGACCCGGCTCGAACTGGCTGCGGATGCTCTCCACCGTATCGCGGGCGGTGGTCGCGTCGAGGAGATGAACCGCCATACGGTACGTTTTCATGTCGATGTCGATCACGGTGGTTCCCGGCGTGAGCGAGACCATGCAGCCCAGCAGCGCGGCCCCGCGCGCCGTCATGGGGGCAAAGGCGATCTGCACGAAGCCGGCCGCCGGTGCTTCGCCACTCGACCCGCTGCGCAGGATCACCCACACGGTATGCATCCCCGCCACCGCGACCGCGCGCAGGAAGCGCAGCAACAGGCCGACGGCGGCTAGCGTCTTCTTCATGCTTGGCTCCTCATGCTCTCCCTACAACTCCCGTGCGCCGTCCAGGTCCGTGCGCAGCCTCACCGCTGCCCGAGCGCGGAGGCGGCGGAGCTGGCGTAGGCGAGGAGGGCCTGGGGCCCAAGGCCGATGGCAAGGGTCACCGCCGCCAGCGCTGCGATCGCCGCCCAGGCCGGCGCCAGCCGGGCGTTGGCCGGCTGCCATCCGGCTTCGGGGTGCGGCTTCCAGAAGGCCTCGAGCCAGATCTTCATCATCGAGTACAGCGTCAGCACGCTCACGAGCAGAGCCACGGCGGTCCAGACGACGCGTCCCTGGGCCAGCCCCTCCTGCAGCACGAGAACCTTGGCCCAGAAGCCGGACAACGGCGGGATGCCCACCAGCGAAAGGGCCGGAACCGCGAACAGCACGGCCAGCGCCGGGCGAGTCCGCGAAAGGCCGCCGATGCGGCGCAGGTCGTAGCTCCCGGCCAGCGCGCAGACGACGCCGGCGATCAGGAACAGATTCGCCTTCACGACGATGTGGTGGACCGTGTAGAAGAGCGCCGCCGCGTTTCCCGCCTCGCCGCCCAGGGCAATCGCCAGCAGGATGTAACCGATCTGGCTGACGATGTGGAAGGCCAGGATGCGGCGCATGTCCCAGTGGTAGGCGGCGCCGAGCACCCCGGTGAGCATGGTGACCGCGGCGACCCACCCCAGCGCCTCCAGGAGCAGGGGCGGGGGAGGCGCGAACACGTCGCCCAACGTTCGCAGCACGGCATACACTCCCACCTTGGTCAGCAGACCGGCCACCAGCGCGAGCACCGGCGCGGGCAGGGTGTGGTAGGAGGCCGGCAACCACGCGTAGAAAGGAAAGGCGCCGGCCTTGATCAGGAAAGCGATGGTGAGCGTTGCGAGCAGCGGGGCCGCCAAGTCATCCGGCATCGTGGAAGAAGCCAGAGCGTCGAAGTTCAGGTGGCCGGTGGCCGCGTACAGCAGGCCGATCGCCACGAGCAGAAGCAAGGTGCCGAACAGGTTCAGCACCAGGTACTTGTAGGCGGCATCGAGTTGGTCGCCGCGGCCTCCGATGGCCAGCAGGCCGATGGCGCACACGAGCATCACTTCGAACCAGACGTAGAGATTGAACAGGTCCGCGCTGGCGAAGGCTCCACCCACTCCGGCGAGCATTCCGTGCACCAGGGGCAGCAGCAGTGCGTGACGCGCCCCCGGGTCGGCGTCACTCGCGAGGTGGAGCAGCGAGGCCGCGCCCATGAGCGCGGTGACCAGAACCAGGATGCTGCCGAGGCGGTCGAGGTGAAACTCGATGCCGAAGGGAGCGTTCCAGTTGCCGAAGGCGACCCTTGCCGCCTGGTCGCCGGCCGCCAGTCCCACGAGCGCGACGCCGCAGGCCAGCATCGTCGCGATACCCACCGCGCTCAGGATCTGCTGCAGGCGTGGTCGCCCGGCGGCCAGGGCGGTGGCCAGGGCGGTGGCCAGCGGCACGAGCACGGGCGCGACCGCCAGCACGCTCATCGGCCGTCTCCATCGGTGCCGGGGGCCGGCAGAGCAGGTCGGTCCGATTCGGTCGGCGCCGGCTCGGCCAGTCGCAGGGCCAGCGTGTCGTCGGTGCCCCCATCTCTCAGGATCTGCAGAACCAGCACCAGCGCGAGGCACAGCAGCGCGAACCCGATCACGATGGCGGTGAGGATCAGGGCCTGGGGCAGCGCGTTGGCCGCGTCGCCCAGAACCGTCTCGCCCCGGGCCATCACGGCGGGCTGTGCCGAGACCATCCGCCCCGCTGCGAGCAGCACCAGGTTGACGGCACTGCCGAGCAGGGCCAGTCCCACCACCACGCGCAGCACGTCGCGCGAAAGTGCCAGGTAGACGCCGGAGGCGAGCGTCACCCAGATCGCAAGGGCGAGCGGCCAGGCCACTACGCAGCCTCCCGCCGGCGCTGGTGCTCCGGCACGTCGGCGTCGATCAGTCCGAGCGCGTAGCCGCCAAGGGCTCCCCACACGCAGAGGAAGACGCCGAGATCGAAGAGCAGCACCGTGGAGATCGCAACGCCGCCCGGCAGCGTTCCCCACCAGTGCGTCAGGTACGCAAGGCGTTCGGTCCAGGCCGGCAGTCCGGAGACGGCGGCCAGCAGCACACCGAAGGCCGCCAGGCGCACGGGCGAGCCGAGCGGAAGGCGCCGCCTGGCGGCCTCGCTGCCGCGGGCCGTCGCCCACAGTACGGTCGCTGTCACGGCCATCAGGCCGCCCACGAACCCGCCCCCGGGTTCGTTGTGGCCGCGCAGCAGCACCGCGGCGGCGGTCACCAGGATGAGCACGTACAGCGGCCCTGCCACCTGTTCGAGGATCAACGTCGGCGGCCCGGAGGGCGGCGATTTGCTCAGCTTCTCCAGCATCGGCACCGCCGCCAGCAGCGACATCAGCACCACGGTGACCTCGCCGAGGGTGTCCAGCGCCCGGAAGTCCACCAGAATCACGTTGACCACGTTGCGGCCGTGGGCGTCGAGAAGGCTCCTGTCGCCAAAGAAGCGTGCCAGCTGCCCATCGATGGGCCCGGCGGTTGCGGCCAGCACGAGTAGAAGCATCACCGTTGCAAACGCCGCGGACAGTAGCAGCGCGCCCGGCCGCAGGGTGGGCTCCGTGACGCTGTGATCTCGGCCTCGACGCTGGAAGGCCAGCAGCACCGCGGCGGCCACGATCACGAAGACGGTCTCGACCATGAACTGGGTGAGGGCCACGTCGGGTGCGCCGGCGAACAGGAAGATCACGGCGCTGCCGTAGCCCACCAGGCCGCTCGCGAGCAGCATCGACAGACGCTCGCGAAGGCGGGCCGCGGCCACCGCGCCCACCACCACCAGCGCGCAGCCCCCGGCGGCGCCCATCGGGCCATGCTCGAAGGCCGGCAGGGCGATGCCACTCGGGCCGCCCAGCACCAGCGCGGCGATGGCGAGGGTGGACGCCGCGACGGCGGTCGCCACGTAGAGAGGAAGGTGCCCGTGCTGCAGTGTACGCGTGCACGTCGCCGCCACGCGCGGCAGCCATCGGAGGCTGCGGTCGTAGAAGGCGGCCATGCCGTAACGGGCCGCTCGCGACATCGGCACTTCGAGGAGGCGATGCAGCGGATCCCAGAACCAGAAGACGACCGCGCCCACTCCCATCGTCAGCGCGAGCGAAGCAAGCACCGGTGCCGGCTGCGGCGTGAGCAGTCCCGTCAGCTTCATCGCGGCCGGCTCGTCGCCCGCCGTCATCGCCATCGAAGCCCCCGCGACCAGGTCCTGGGCAAGGATGGGGGCCACTCCGAGCAGGATGCCGAGGCAGGCCAGCACCAGGGGCGGCAGCACCAGGGCCCAGCCGCCCTCGTGGGCCTCGGGGGTGACGTTGTCGCCGGGATGGTGCCAGAACACGCGAATCGCGGCGACGGCGGCCACCGCGACCGCCACCGCCCCGAACACGGTGTTGGCCACGCTCGCGAAGAGCACCACGTCCTGGGCGCTCTTCACCTCCAGGATCACGTCCTTGACGATGTAGCCGAACGACAGCGGCATGCCGGCCATCGACAAGCCCGCCAGGGCAGCGGCCGTGGCTGTCCAGGGCATGGCGTGGCGCAGGTTGCCCAGGCGGTCGATCAGGCGCGTGCCGGTGCCGTGGTCGAGATTGCCGGCCACGAAGAACAGCGGCGCCTTGTAGAGGGCGTGGGCCAGCAGCAGCGCGCCCACCGCCACGGTGGCGCCGTCGCCGCGCAGTCCCACCAGCATCACCAGGGTGCCGAGGGTGGCCACGGTGGACCAGGCCAGGATGCGTTTCAGGTCGCGTTCGCGCAGCGCGAGCAGCATGGCCCAAGCTGCGGTGATCGAGCCTGAGATCTTCAGGCTCCACACCCACAGATCCCAGTCGCCGAAGCCGGGGTCGAAGCGGCCGAGCAGGTAGACCCCCAGCTTCACCATGGTCGCCGAGTGCAGGTAGGCCGAAACCGGCGTCGGTGCCGACATCGCGTTGGGCAGCCAGAAGTGGAAGGGAAACTGCGCGCTCTTGGTGAAGGCGCCCACGAGCACGAGCAGCAGCGCAGCCGCCAGTCCCTGCGTATGCGGCGCCGTCGGCAGTCCCTCGACGATGGCGCTGATCGACGAGGTTCCCATCTCCTGCGCGAGCAGCAGGAAGCCGGCGAGCAGCGCCAGGCCGCCGCCGCCGGTGACCAGCATGGCCTGCTGGGCCGCCCTGCGGCTGTCCGCGCGCTCGTGCTCGAAGCCGACCAGCAAGAAGGAGAGAACGCTGGTCATCTCCCAGAACACGAACAGCACGAGGAGGTCGTCGGCTACCACGCACCCGATCATCGCCACCATGAAGACGCTCAGCAGGGCGTACAATCGCCTCTGCCCCGCATGGCCTGCCAGGTACTCCCCGGCATAGACGAACACCGCGCTGCCCACACCGGTGATCATCAGCAGCATCAGCACGCTCAGGCCGTCGATGCGCCAGGCGAGATCGACGCCGAGGGCCGGGATCCACGCGATGCGGCCAGCCAGCGGCAGCTGGGCGTGGGTGATCAGCCAGCCGACCGCGGCCAGCGCCGCCGTCGGCAGCGCGCAGTAGAGCGCACGCTCGAGGATGGTCATGGCGCCGGCGGCCGCAGGGTGGGGAGTGCTCTGGTGCATCGCGGCTTTCTCTCTACCGTCCTTCTTCGGGCTGTGTGCGCGCACGCGGGCCATCCGTCGCCGGGCGGAGTCGCTCGCGTCGCCGCGGGCAGGAGTCGCAAAGCAGCAGTTCTCCATCCGGACCGCGCAGGTCCTGGCCGCCGCACGAGCCGCGCAGGCAACGGTTGGAGAACAGCACCCCCACCGCCATGGCGAGCATGGCCACCGCGACTCCCACGATGCTGAGAATCACCAGTCCCATGGTCAGCGCTCCGGGCGGAACGCGTCGAAGCGCGCGGTGGCGAGTTCCTCGAACCCGTCGCCGTCCCGCACGAGGAAGTACGCCGCGAGGTCCAGCTGCGTAGCCAGCGCGAGCCCTTCGCGGGGACCGAGCACCATCAGGGCCGTTGACAGTGCATCCGCCCGAACCGCCAGTTCGTCGATCACCGTTACCGACGCCAGGCGGTGGCTCACCGGACGGCCCGTGCGCGGATCGACGATGTGCCCCACGCGTTCGCCTCCCACCTCGTGGTACTTGCGGTAGTCCCCGGACGTGGCGATCGACAGGTCGGAGATCTCGACCACGCGCCCGATGCGGCGGCCACGCTCCTGGGGAAGGTCGATCGCGATCCGCCATGCGTCGCCGGCGTCGTTGCGCCCGCGAGCCCTCAGTTCTCCGCCCATGTCGACCAGAAAATCGGCGTGTCCCAGCTCCGTCAGTTGCCCCGCGATGCGGTCGGCCGCGTAGCCTGCAGCCAGTGCCGAAAAATCGCAGCGCACGTCGGGATGCAGCTTGCGTATCGCCGAGGTCTCCGGCTGCAGTTCGAGGCGGCGCATCCCCGTTGCTTCGAGAAGCCGCGCGATCTCGGCACCCGTGGGCGGCCGGGCAATCGGTCCGGCGGGACCGAATCCCCACGCGTCCACGAGCGGCGCCACCGTCACATCGACGGCGCCACCGGTGAGTGCCGACAGTTCGATCGCCCAGCGAAACACTTCGAAGGTTTCGCGCGACAGCGCGAACGGCTCGAGGCTCGACGAAATGTTGAAGCGCGACAGCTCCGAGGCGGGACTCCACGTGGACATCAACGCATCGATTCGACCAAGTTCAGAGCGGATCGCCGTGTGGATCTCGTCCTGGGCGCTTCGTTCGAAGCCCTGCGCGCCGGTGACGACTTTGACGGAATAGGTCGTTCCCATCGTCGGCCCGCGAAATTCGAATGTGCGTCGCTCGGCGGACGGATCGCTGCAGGAAGCTGCCAGCAGCGAAGCGATCACTGCTTGGCGGGCTCGACGCGACCGTGAGTCCGCCAAGCGGCCGCGGCTCGGAAGGCGGTCAGCCGAAGTCATCGAACAGGATGTTCTCGTCTTCCACGCCCAGTTCATGAAGCATCGCCATGCACGCCTGCAGCATCGCGGGCGGTCCGCAAAGATAGTATTCCACGTCCTCCGGGGCCGGATGGTCTCTCAGGTACTCCTCCAACACCACCTGGTGGATGAAGCCGGTCGAGCCGGTCCAGTTGTCCTCGGGCAGCGGCTCCGACAAAGCCAGGTGCCAGTCGAAGGTCTCGTGATTCTTGGCGATCTCGTCGAAATCCTCCACGTAGAACGCCTCGCGCAGGCTTCGCGCCCCGTACCAGAACGTGACCTTGCGTCCGGTCTTCACGCGCCGGAACAAATCGAATATGTGTGATCGCATCGGCGCCATGCCGGCCCCGCCGCCGATGAACAGTGCCTCCGCGTCGGTATCCTTGACGAAGAAATCGCCGAACGGCCCCGAGATCGTTACCTTGTCGCCCGGCCTGAGCCCGAAGATCCACGACGACATCTTGCCCGGCGGCACCGTCTCCTGGCGCGGCGGGGGCGACGCGATGCGTACGTTGAGCATGATGACGCCCTTCTCGTCGGGGTAGTTCGCCATCGAATAAGCCCGCGACACGTCTTCCTCGTCCACCTTCGAGACATAGCGCCAGAGGTCGAACTTGTCCCAGTCGGCGCGGTACTCGGACTCCACCTGGATGTCCTTGTAGCGGATCTCGTGCGGCGGGCATTTCATCTGGATGTAGCCGCCGGCACGAAACGGGACCGTCTCGCCCTCGGGCAGTTCGAGCACCAGTTCCTTGATGAAAGTGGCCACGTTGCGGTTGGAGCGCACCGTGCACTCCCACTCCTGCACCGCGAAAATCCCGGGCGGGAGTTCGATGCGCATGTTGCCGCGCACTTTCACCTGGCAAGTCAGTCGCAGGCCCTCACGCGCCTGACGGCGGGTAACGTGGCTGCGTTCGGTGGGCAGGATGGAACCGCCTCCCTCCAGCACGGTGGCCGTGCAGACTCCGCAGGTGCCCTTCCCTCCACAAGCCGAGGGCACGAAGATCCCGTGCGCCGCGAGCGTGCCCAGGAGCGTGCCGCCCACCGGCGTACGAACGGTGGCGGACTCGTCGTCGTTGATCACGATGACGGCTTCGTCTCCGGCCACCAGGCGGCTGCGCGCGAACAGCAATAACGCCACCAGCGTGAGGATGACGGCGGTGAACATCAGCACGCCCATGAGAATGGTCATCGTCATCGTCGTCACCGGCTAAAGCTGGATCCCCGCGAAAACCATGAAGGCGATGGCCATCAGTCCAGTCGTGATGAAGGTGATGCCCAGTCCGCGCAGGCCGTCGGGGACGTTGCTGTAGCGCATCCGCTCGCGGATGGCCGCCAGCGCGACGATAGCCAGCGCGAAGCCTGCGCCCGAACCGATGCCGAAGACCACGCTCTCGGCGAAGGTGTAATTGCGCTCCACCATGAACAGGGAGCCGCCGAGGATGGCGCAGTTGACCGCGATCAGAGGCAGGAAGATTCCCAGGGTGGCGTGCAGGGCCGGCAGATAGCGATCGATGACCATCTCCACGATCTGCACCATGGCCGCGATGCTGCCGATGTACGTCAGGAATCCGAGAAAGGTCAGGTCGTACTGCGCCAGCGACGGATGCAGCCACGCGAGCGCTCCTTCCTGGAGAAGGTAGTTGTAGACGAGGTTGTTGATCGGTACCGTGATCGTCTGCACGAAGATCACCGCGAAGCCGAGGCCTATTGCCGTTTCCACCTTCTTCGACACGGCCAGGAACGAGCACATGCCGAGGAAGAACGTGAGCACCATGTTCTCCACGAACACGGCCTTGACCGCGAGGCTCAGGTAGTGCTCGAGCACGCTACTCCTCCCGCTCCTCGACCTGTTCCGGCTTCCAGGTGCGAAGCGCCCAGATGAACAACCCGATTAGAAGGAATGCTCCGGGCGCAAGCACCATCAGGCCGTTGGGTGTGTACCAGCCGCCGTCGGCCGCCAGCGCAAACACCGGGTAGCCCAGGAACGTGCCCGAACCGAACACCTCGCGCAGCACGCCCACCACCACCAGCACCAGCCCGTATCCGAGGCCGTTGCCAAGGCCGTCGGCCAGGCTGAGCACAGGACGATTCTGCATCGCGAACGCCTCGGCGCGACCCATGACGATGCAGTTGGTGATGATCAGGCCCACGAACACCGAAAGCTGTTTGGAGATCGCGAACAGGTACGCCCGAAGCACCTGGTCCACCACGATGACCAGCGACGCGATGATGGTCAGTTGCACGATGATGCGAATGTTCGTCGGGATGAACTCGCGCAGCAGGCTCACGAAGAAGTTCGAGCAGGTCATCACGAAGATCACCGCGAAGGCCATCACCAGTGACGTTTCCACTTTCGTGGTGACCGCCAGCGCGGAGCAGATGCCGAGCACCTGAAGCGCGATCGGATTGTTGTTGAACAGGGGATCGAGCAGGACCTGCCGCGACTCAGCCATGGCCCACCTCCCCGGACGAATGCCCCCGGCCGGAACCCGCGTTACCGCCGCCGCCCTTGGGAGTGTCCCGGCGAAGCCGCTCCAGGTACGGCCCGTAGCCTTGCTCGCCCAGCCAGAATTGCAGCATCCACGTCACCCCGCGACCGGTGATCGTCGCGCCCGAGATTCCGTCCACACGATGGGGGTCGTTCTTCACGTCGCCCGCGCGGCCGCGGATGACCTCGATGGCCGGATTCCCGTCTTCGTCGAACGCAACGCGTCCCGGCCAGAGTTGCTTCCAGCGCGGATTGTCCACTTCGGCCCCGAGGCCCGGCGTCTCGCCGTGCTCGTAGTAGGTGAGCCCGCGAATGGTGCTCAGGTCGGGCCCGAGGGCGAGAAAGCCGTACATCGTGGACCACAGGCCCATGCCGTGGACCGGGAGCACGAGAAGTTGCAAGCGACCGTCGCTGTCGGACTTGCGATAGACCAGGGCATGTTTCGGGAGCCGCCGTACGCCGGCCTGGTTCGGCGGCGCCGTGCGACTGGCGTCGTCGCTGGCCGCGGCGCGGCGCGGATCGTAGCCGGTCGTGTTGAAGTCCGGCACCTCTTGGCCGGCTTCGAGGTCGATCGCCACCACCTCGAACGAGGCGAAGCGCTCCTGGATCACCTCGCGTGAGGCGCTCTCGTCCTGATCGAGGACGCCGGCAGCCAGCAACACGTTCTGCCTGCGGTCGAGTTCCACGTTGACGCGCTGCCGTTCGCGCATCGTGACTGCCGCCGTCGAGACCAGCACCGCACAGACCACGCAGACGGTGCCTGCGAAGGCGAAAGTGTAGGTGATCGAATCACGCTTCAACACGAAGGCGCCTCCGGCGCACGTGCGCGCGCACGACGAAGTGGTCGATGGTGGGCGCGAAGACGTTCATGAACAGGATGGCCAGCATCATGCCCTCGGGGTAGGCCGGATTGACCACGCGCACCAGCACGGCAAGCACGCCGATCAGCCCGCCGTAGATCCAGCGCCCCATGTTCGTGTGGGTACCGGAGACCGGATCGGTCGCCATGTAGACGGTCCCGAATGCCCAGCCGCCCAGCACCATGTGCCACCAGAACGGAACCTCGAAGAACGGATTGGTCGGCGATCCGATCGCGTTGAACGTGGTCGACATCGCGATGGTGCCGAGCACCACGCCTGCCATGATGCGCCAGGAGCCGACCCCGGTCGCCACCAGCAGAACCGCGCCGAGCAGGCAAGCCAGCGCCGACGTTTCTCCCATCGAGCCCGGAATGAACCCGAGGAAGGCATCGCGCAGCGACAGCCCTTCGAGGCCCGCCATTCCGCTGGTGGTTGCGGACGCCAGCCACGTGGCACCGCTGAACCCGTCCACCGTCGCATCGGCCGCCCGGCGCGCCGCCACCCACACCTCGCCGGAGATCTCGGCCGGATAGGCGAAGAACAGGAAGGCGCGCGCCAGCAGCGCCGGATTGAGGATGTTCATCCCGGTTCCGCCGAAGACTTCCTTGCCGAGCACGACACCGAAACTGGTGCCGAGCGCCACCTGCCACAGCGGAATGGCCGGCGGCAGCGTCAACGGAATGAGAAAGCCGGTGACCAGCAGGCCTTCGTTGATCTCGTGCCCGCGCACGGTCGCGAACAGGACTTCCCAGGCCCCGCCCACCGCGAACGTCACGGCCAGCACCGGCACGAAGTAGAGCGCGCCGTGGACCGCGCATGCTGCGAACGTGTTTGGAGAGAACGCCAGTCCGAGTGCCTGCATGGCCGCGGTCTGCCAGTTGTCCAGAGGCAGCGCGCCGGCCTCTATGGCCAGGTTGGCCTGCAAGCCGGTGTTGTACACGGCCATGCCGATGGGGCCGACGAGGGCGACCACCACCAGCCACATCACGCGCTTGAGATCGATGCTGTCGCGCACGTGCACGGGGCCCGTGGTGCGCGAGGAGGGTGTGTACAGGAAGGTGTCGGCCGCATCGTACAGCGCAAAGAGGCGCTCGAACCTGCCGCCCGTGTGGAAGTGGCGACCAAGGCGATCGAGGGTGCGACGCAACATCATCCTTCCCTCTCCAGCATCGTCAGCACCTCGCGCAGCGGCGTTGCGTACTCGTTCTTGCCGGAACAGACGAAAGTGCAGAGTGCCAGGTCTTCTTCGTCGAGTTCGAGGCAGCCGAGTTCCTCGGCACGTTCCACATCGTGAGTCAGCAGCGCCTTGAGCAGGAACGTGGCCGGGATGTCGAAGGGCATCACCTTCTCGTACAGGCCGATGGGCACGATCGCGCGCGGCGAACCGTTCAGCGCCGTAGTCATGGCGAAACGCTTGCCCGGCATCAGCCCCGACGCGAAGACACGGATGCTCGAGAACATTCCGAGTCCGGGTCCCGCCCAAGCGAGGAGTTCGCGACGGTTCCACTCGGGAAGCACCGAAATCTGCCGGTGGTAGCGCCCCAAATACCCGGTGACCGGGCCGGCGGCGGCGCGACCCGACAGCACCGAGCCGGAGATCACGCGCACTTCGTCTTCCAGCAGCTCTCCGCCGGTCAACTGGTCGGTAGACGCTCCGAGCCGCGTCCCCAGCAGGCGCGGCTGCCGCACGCCCGGGCCGGCCAGCGAAACGACACGTTCCACGTCGATGCTGCCGGTTTCCAGAAGCCGGCCGATCGCCGCCACGTCCTGGTACCCGATGTGCCACGCGACGCGGCCGCGACCCACGGGGTCGAGGGTGTGGATGTGCAGCCCCGCCGTCCCGGCGGGGTGCGGTCCCGCAAAGCGCGCGTGCCGCAGGCGATCGAGGGAAGGCAGGTCCAACGTGAACCTCTCGTCCGTGCAGACGAAGACCGGTCCGTCGGTGAGGGCGACCAGGGCGGCAAGGCCACCGGCGAAATCCGCCTCGCGCCGGTGCAGCACGGCCGCCACATCGGGAGCCAGCGGCTCGGTGTCCATCGCCGTCACGAAGATGGAGCGGGGGCGCATCGACGGATCGGCCACGTGGGAGAAGGGGCGAGCACGCAGTGCCGTCCACAGTCCGGACTCCAGCAGCAGTTCGCGGACGCGGTCCTCACCGAGGCCGGCGGCACCGCGGCCGCTGAACGACGACAGGTGCACTTGATCGTGGCCGCGACCGTCGAGTTCGATGACGATCGACTGCAGCGCGCGTCGCTCGCCGCGATGGATGGCGGCGACGCGCCCGTGGCCCGGTGAAGTGAAGCGCACGCCGGCAAGGCTTTTGTCCTCGAACAGAAGCTGGCCGACGCGTACGGGATCGCCGACGTCCACGGCGAGCGCAGCGCGCAGTCCCGGATGGTCGGCCGCAAGCACTCCCAGCCGGGAGACTCGTCCGGCGGAATCGATGTGCTGTTCCGGCCTACCCGTGATGGGCAGGTCGAGCCCCCTGCGGAAGCGATGGATCACTCCGACGTTTCCTTATTCCGGCCTCGCGCCGGCATGGGCTGATGACGCCATCGCGCCGTCGTCAGCCCGGGTACTTGCCGCTGATGTAGCCCTCCAGGTGGCTGATGAGGGCCCCCTGGGTCTTCACCACGCTTCGAAGGAGATCGTCGGTGGAAACCACGCCCACGAGTTTATCGCCCTCGAGCACTGGCAGATGGCCGATCCGTTTCTCCGTCATGATCCAGATGCAGTCACCCACTGTATGATCGGGGCTCACGTATTCGACCGGGCTGGTCATCACCTCTTCCACGCGGACCGCGGCCGTGTCCCTGCCCGGCAGCACCACACGACGACCGCAGTCCCGCTCGGAAAGGATACCGACGACCCGCTCTTCGTGAAGGACCAGAAGCGCTTGGCAGCGCTTCTCTGTCATCGTCTGAATGGCTTCTGCCACGGTCGCCGACGGCGACACGGACCAGACGTCGTGGCCTTTGTCGTCGAGGACGGATGCGATCGGGGTGCGCATGGATCTGCTCCTTGGCTGGCCCCGATGGTCGGGGGAGAAGAACTGTTGGTTTCACTCCTGCATAACGATGCAGGAATGCGGCCGCAAATGACGGCGGTTCAGGACATCGCCGCGACGCGCGCGGGGATGCGTCCGACTTGCCCGCCGGTGGCTGCTCCCTTTGCCGTCTTTCTCGGCACCGTCGTCGTGGCAACCCTCGGGACCTGCTTTGGCGGACCACGCGACGGGATGCCCTGCGACATCCAGGGATTCGATCTCACCTTTGCGCCCGTTGACGACGAACTCGCCCCGACCAGCGGAGTCATCTCGCTGGCCCGTGGGACGATCGCCGCGGGATAGACGCGGCCGCTCAGCCGTACATGATGCGCGTGATCCAGTCGGCGACCAGGGCGGGCTTCGTCTCGCCCTCGATCTCCACCGTCATCGTGCGTGTCGTCTGCACCCACGGCTCCTTCAACTCGGCGCTCGCCAGCACGCTGCGGCAGCGAACGCGCTTGCCCACCTTGACCGGGCTGACGAAGCGCACCTTCTCGAAGCCGTAGTTCACGCCCATGACCATCCCCGAGTAGCGGGCGGGGTCCTTGGGGATCGACGCGTCGAGCCAGGTGAGCATCGACAGGGTGAGGAAGCCGTGCGCGATCGTCGTGCCGAACGGCGTCGTCTTGGCCGCCTCCGGGTCAACGTGGATGAACTGATGGTCGTTGGTGACCTCGGCGAACTGGTTGATGCGCGCCTGGTCGATCTCGAACCATTCGCCGACGCCCTCTTCCTGGCCGATCGAGGACTGGAAAACCGCGTAGGCCTTTTCTGCGTTGGTGCTCATGGCGCCGGAAGGTACAAAAGTCGCGGGACTCTGTCGATCGGGGAGGAGAGGAAAGGGCCGTCCTCGCGGGCGCCTCTCGCGGGCGCCTTAGACCAGCCCCCGGAGCCCCTTCATCAAGCTGCGCAGCCGCCACAGGTCCATCGCCGCATCCCCGCCGGTCTCGGAAAGAAAGGCGCCGCCCATGTTGGCGATGATGAAGTGGCGGCAGCCGGCGCGCGCCACCGGCGCGGCCATCTCCAGGATGTCGTCGGGGCTGCCCATGAAGAAGAGGCGATCGAGGATGGCTTCGTTCAGCTGGGCCAGCGCGCGGTCGATCTGGTCGGGCGTGACCCGCGACGGCACGATGTCGAGGAAGCCCATGAAGTCCTCGCCCATGGGATGCTCGATGCCGCATTCCTTCCAGATGTCGGGCGGCAGTCCGCAGGCCATGTAGGCGACATACTTGTTGGCGAGGGCCCTGGAGACCACGTGTTCGCGGCTCTTTCCCATGGCGACCAGCAGGGTCTGGCCGGCCACGAAGCCGTCCATCGAGCGACCGGCCTTGTCGGCGCCTTCGCGGATCAGTTCGAGCCGGCGCGCGTACTCGGGGCCGTCCACTTTTTGTCCGGGCAGCCAGCCGTCGCAGTAGCGGCCGCACATCCGGAGCATGCGCGGGAAATGCGCGCCCATGAAGATGCGCGGCGCCTTGCCGTTGTACAGGGGCAGGTCAAAGACGGCGTCGCGAAGCTGCCAATACTTGCCTTCGAAGGTGATGGGCGTGCCCTTGCTGTCCCACAGCAGGCGAATGATGCGCAGGGCCTCGTCCAGGCGCGAGACGCGCTCGTCGCAGGGCAGGCCGTAGGGCTCGGTATTTTCGCGGAGGCCGTTGCCGATGCCGAGGATGGCGCGTCCGGCAGAGATGTGGTCCAGGGTCACGAAGGTCTGGGCCAGCGACATCGGGTGGCGGCGGATGGGCTCGGTGACCGAAGTGCCGATGAGGGGACGGCGAAACTTCGTCGCCACCCAGGTCATGATCGGAACGGGATCGAAGAGGGCGTCCATGGAGTGGACGGTCCGGGCCGCCGGCACCACCTCGGGCACCCACAGCCACTTGGGCGCGAAGCCCATGAAGTGATCGGGCACCCAGATCGCATCGGCGCCGAGCAGGCGCGCCACGGTGACCCCGGCCTTGGTGATCCACAGGGGATGGAGGCAGCCGTCCTGGTATCCGATCGTGATCTTGGCCATTGCGCGTCGCTCTCCCGGCGGACCTTGCCGCGAGCGCCTTCTACACGGTCGCCCGAGTTCGCTCTAGCGGGCGGGTCTCTGGACTCGGGCGCGGCCGGGCGCGATGCTCGGCCACGCCGCGCCGCCGCTGGCCAGGAGAACCGCATGAGCCCCGAGTACGACCTACGCGCCGTCGCCGACCGTCTCGCCATCGAAGACCTGTTGCATCGCTACAGCACCGCCATCGACACCCGGGACTTCGCGCTGCTCGAAGAAGTCTTCACGGCAGACGGTGTCGCGGACTACACCGCGTCCGGCGGTATCCGCGGCAGCCTTGCGGAGATCCAGGAATGGCTGGCGGGAGCCCTCGGCATCTTCACCGTGATCCAGCACCTCGTCACCAACATCCGTGTCGAGGTTTCGGGCGACGAGGCGACGTCCACCTGCTACCTCTTCAACCCCCTCGGCTATCCGCGCGCGGACGGCGGGACCGAGATGCTCTACTGCGGTGGTCTCTATCACGACCGCCTCGTGCGCACGGCAGGAGGTTGGCGCGTTCGCGAGCGCGTGATCGAGACGTTGTATCTCGACGGTCGCCTGCCCGGTTCCTGATTCTTGCTGAGGCGGTCGGCGCCGTGCAGCCAGTGGGCGATCCCGACGCCGCCCACGCCTCGCGGGCGGACGACTCCTCAGGCCTCAACGCACCGCCAACACCTCGGCGAAGCCTTCTTCCAGGCAGCGCCGCAGCAGCGCGGTGTCGCCGACGGCGGCGCGATCCGCGCGGATTCCCACCTGGGCGACGCCATCGTAGCTGAACAGCGTGACGTTGACGGCGGCTCCGGCGGTGGGGCCGAAGGGAAACATCCTCTCGATGCGCGCCCCGCTCATGAAGACGGGGAAGCGGGGGCCGGGCACGTTGCTGGTCACGAAGTCCACGGCCTTCATCATGCCGCCCGTCATGCGGGTGGCCGCGACGTCGCCGAGAACGTTCATGGCCGCGGTGATCTCGTCGAGAAGGCCGAGAGCGGGCTCGCGGCGCTGGCCGCGCACCAGTTCGTGGACCGCGCGCATGCGCTCCCGCGGGTCGTCGATCAGCATCGGGACGCCGAAACGGGCGGGCACGAACTGGTTGCCGGCGTGGCGGCCCTTCTCGCCGCCGCGCAGGTTGATGGGCATCGACATGCGAAGTGCGTTCGGCACCGGACCGACTTTCTCGTGGTGGCGCGAGAGGCCGCCGGCCACGCTGGCCACGAAGACATCGTTGAGCGTGGCGCCTGCAGCAGCCGCGGCGCGCTTCATGTCGTCGAGGGGGAACTCGAGGACGTCCAGGTGCGCCGCCAGGCTGCGCTGCCTCCAGATCGGGCTCATCGGTTCGGAGGCCGGTCGCACGAGGCGCCCGATCGACTCGATGGTCTCCAGCAGTTCCCCGGCCGCGTTCACCGGGTGGCCCGCCAGATTGCGCACGCCGCGCCCGAGGGCGCCGGCGGCGCGGCGGCTGCGGTCGAAGGCCGTGGAGGCGCGGTGCATCACCGCTTCGCCCAGGTGCACGAGTTCGTCGCCGAGTCCGCCGTCGTGGTGGCCGCCGTTCGTGTCGAACAGGGACTCGCGGGCCGGGAGAGGCGGTTCGGCCTCGCGACTGCGCTCGACCAGGCCCTCCGTCATGCGGACCATACCGACGCCGTCGCTCATGGCGTGGTGGATCTTGAAGATCACCGCGAAGCGGCCGCCTTCGAGTCCTTCGACGAGGTGGAGCTCCCAGAGGGGGCGGTCCTTGTCGAAGGCCTGCATGGCGACGGGGGCGGCCAGGTCGAGCAGGTTGCGCATCGTGCCCTGGCCGGGAACCCGTGAGCGGCGCACGTGGTAGCTGCGCTCGTAGAGAGGGTCGTTTTCCCAGCGCGGCGGCGAGACGCCGAGGGGGTCCTCGACGACGTGCTGCCTCAGGCGCGGCACGTGGCGTTCGGTGGCTTCGATGGTGGCGGCCAGGCGCGCAGGGTCCGGCTCTCGGTCGAGGATCCACAGGCTGAGCACCGTGGAGCGCAGGATGGGATCCCTCTCGATGCGCCACATCAGCGCGTCGCTTTCGGCCATCCAGTCGTCGTATTCCACTGGAGCGGGCGGATGCTGATCGCTCATCGTGATCTCCCCATCTCCCAACAGCGCGGGACAGGCAAACAGAAAACCCGGGACAGGTACAGGTTTCCGCGCAGCGGAAACCTGTACCTGTCCCGGGTTTTACGAGCGGGCGTAGGTGGCGTCGAGGTAGGCGCAAATGTCGGCCGACTCGAACATCTCCTGGCCGGTGTTGGGGTCGAAGAGGAAGGGCACCATCATCTTGCCGGAGCGCTCGACGAAGGCCTTCCGCTTGGCGCTGCCCTTGGCCACGTTGTGCAGCAGGTAGGGAATCTCCAGTTCGCAAAGACGCTCGCGCACCAGGCGGCAGAAGGGCGAGGCCTCGAAGCTCCACAGATCCAGGGGCAGTTCGGGCGCCGAAGCCCGGCGATAGCGGCGCCCGGCCGTCATGCGCGCGGCCGAGGCGAGAAAGGACGAGGCGTCGGTGAGCAGGGGCGTGGACAGGGCCCAGGGGATGTTGCTGTCGCCGTAGTTGGCGAACAGGTAGCCGACGATGATGTCGGACTCGTACATTTCGCGGCCCGTGTTCGGATCCACGAAGTAGGGAAACTGGGCCTTGCCGGCCCGGTCGATCACCTGGGGACGGAAGCGGGGGCCGTTCTGGGGGCAGGGATAGACGGCGGCGTCCAGGTCGAGAATGGAGAAGGCCTCGCGCACCTTGCGGCAGAAAGGGCAGCCCTCGAACTCGTAAAGCTCCAGCATCTTCTCCGGCCGGGCGCCGACCCCGGCAACCTCCATGCCGCTGCCGATGCGGGCGATGCTGGCGAGGAAGGAAGTGGCGACGTCGTAGGTTCTCATCCGATCTCTCCTCGGCGGCCCGTGGCCTGCCGTTTGGCCGAAGCCGCATCCGACGGGGGTGCCGATGATGCGCCGCCGGCCGGTTCGATGCGATAGGCGCACCTTCGCGCGCCCGCAAGAATGTGTTCGCCGCGGTTCACGCTCACACGATCTCCCAGAAGCTCGCGGAATAGCGATAGTTCGTCCCGGCAAAGCCCCTGGCAGACGGTGGCTGCGGCGCAGATCGGGCAGTGGTTCTCGACGAGCAGCCAGCTGCCGTCGTCCTGGCGCGACCATTCGCTCATGTAGCCTTCGTCGCTGCGGATGGCGGCCAGGGCCGCGAGGCGTTCTTCGAGGGGCGCGCCGTCCGCGGGCATTCGCGCGAGGTAGGCCGTGCGCTGCTGGCGGCTGCGTTCGGTGACGAGGCGGTCGAGGCCCTCCTCGCCGAACGTGCTGCGCACGGCCTTCAGCAGGTCCACCGTGAGGTCGGCGTGGGCATCGGGAAAGCGGGAGGCCGCCGCGGGCGTGAGGTTCCAGAGGCGGGCCGGCCTTCCCACCTTGCGGCGCTCGTCGGTGTAGGTGACGAGGCCGTCGGGCTCGAGGGCCTGGAGGTGCTGGCGCACCGCCATCGGCGTCACGCCGAGGCGGCCGGCCAGCGCGGCCGCCGTCTGGGGCCCGCGGGTCTTCAGCTGGAAGAGGACCCGGTCACGGGCCGAAGTGGTGTCGGGGGCCATCAGAAAGTCACCCTATAAGAAGGAAGGAGTTTGGCAAGTGACTTCTTGACTTAATTAGTGCAGCCGATACTTTACAAATCGACATGGACGGGACGGACTCGAGAGCCCGCGGGGGCGGCGACGAAACGCGTCCCGGGGCGGGAGTCTGGGACCCGACCCACCGCCGCCTGACCATCGGCCTCCTCCTCGTCATCTCCATTACGGCCTTCGAGGCGCTGGCCGTCGCGACGGTCCTGCCCGCGACGGCGGAGAATCTCGGCGGCGCCGCCGCCATCGGCTGGTACGGCTGGGTCTTCAGCGGCTTCATGCTCGCCAATCTCGTCGGCGTTCCCGCGGCGGGAATCCTCGCCGACCGCGGGGGACCGGCGCGGCCCTTCACCGTGGGCTGCTTGCTCTTCGCGTTGGGCCTGCTGGTGGCAGGCTTCGCGTCTTCCATGCCCGTCGTCGTCGCCGGCCGCATCGCCCAGGGGCTCGGCGCCGGCGCGCTCTCCTCGGTGGCCTACGTTGCCGTGGCGCGCGGCTACGCGGCGCGCCACCAGCCGCGCATGCTCGCGCTGCTCGCCAGTGCGTGGGTGATTCCGGGTATTCTCGGCCCTTCGGCGGCGGCCGGCCTCGCGCTGCAGTTCGGATGGCGATCGGTGTTCCTGCTGCTGGTGCCGATGACGGCGATGTCGGCGTGGCTCGCGATGAAGGGACTGCGCGACCTCGAAGCGACCTCGAAGGGTGAAGGCGCCGCGGCCGGCCAGATGCGCAACGGCCTGCGGCTCGCCCTCGGCGCCGGCATCGCCCTGCTCGGTGCGGAGACGCGCGCCCTCGCGCCCACGCTGCTCTGCGTGGTGGTCGGCACGGCCATCGGCCTGCCTGCGCTACGACGACTGCTGCCGCCGGGCACGCTGACGGCGGCGCCGGGGGCGCCCGCCGCGCTGGCGGCCAAAGGCCTGGTCACCTTCGCGTTCTTCGGCGCCGAAGCGTTCCTTCCCCTGGCCCTGACGACGATTCGCGGCGAGTCGATGGCGATGTCCGGCCTTGCCCTCTCCGCGGGAACGCTGGCGTGGACCGCGGGCACTTGGTTCCAGGAGCGCCTGGTGACGCGCTTCCCGCGCGTGCTGTTCGTGCGAGGAGGGCTCGCGCTCGTTGCTCTGGCCGTTGTCGGCGCCGCTGCCGTGCTGGTGGCGCCTGCGCCGGGCCTCGTCGCCATCGCGAGCTGGGCCGTGGCGGGTTTCGGGATCGGCATCAGCTACCCGACCACCACTCTCATCGTCTTCGAGAGAACGCCCGAGGGCGGGGAAGGCAGTGCGGCTTCGGCTCTCCAACTCGTGAACGTGCTGGGAGTGGCCTTCGGCGCCGGAGCGGGCGGCGCGATCCTCGCGCTGGCGACGGCGAGAGGCGGATCCCAGACGGCGGCGATCGCAACGATCGATGCGGTGATGATGGTGGCGGCGTTGATCGGGATATGGGCCACCAACAGGCGCGACGATGTCCGGTCGGGTATCGGCGACGGCGGAAGGATCGATTCGTAATGTTCCTCGCCACAAGTGCATCCTCGTGATAGTCGGGTTCGGTTCGCGAAGCTGGAACGAAGGTTCCGCTTAGTACCCGCGAAGAACCCGGGGGATGGATGATCCGTGTTGACCGCTCGCCGGCCTTCCCGTTACGTGCCTCGACGCTCGTCCCCAGGCTGAGCCGGCTCGTCGCCGCCGTCGTCCTGGCCGCTTTCGCAACCTCTTGTACGCCGGTGGAAGTCCCGCCCTTTCGCGTGGGAGTCCCGTTGTGGGTTCCCGGGGAGTTTGCCTTCGTCGCCGGCGAACTCGGCTACTTCAACGACCAGGAAGTCGAACTCGTTCACTACGGTTCCCCGATCGAGCTCGCGCGCCATTTCCGCGAGGGCAGCCTCGATGCCGCAGCGCTCACCCTGGATTTCGCACCCTACCTGGCAGAGTCGATGCCCTCGGTCGATGTCGTTTTCGTGATCGATGTTTCGCATGGCGCCGACGCGATCATTTCCGTGGCGGCGGTACGCACCCTGGAAAACCTGCGCGGTCTTCGTGTCGGCGTCGAGTCGGGCCCACTCGGTGCTCACATGCTGCTGCGGGGCCTGAAGGCAGGAGGCCTTGAGCGCGGCGACGTGGAGATCGTCTCGGTGGACACCGAGGACCAGTTCGACGCTTTCCTCGCGGACAAGGTGGACGCCGTCGTCACCTACGAGCCGGACGTCACCAGGCTGGTCCGCGCCGGAGGGGTCACCCTTTTTGACAGTTCGCGAATCCCGGGTCGCATCGTGGACGTGTTGATCACGCCAACGGCGACCGCCGAACAGATGGCCCCCATCCTGCGAAAGCTCATCGCGGGCTGGCTCGGGGCTTTCGCGCGCCTGCAGGCAGATCGGGCCGTCATCGTGCCGAGGCTGGCCTCGGCCCTTTCCACGGATAGCGGCGTGGTGGAGACGGCGCTCGCCGGTGTGCGCCTCGGCGACCTGGCCATCAACCGCGAGCTGCTCGGCGGCCGCG
>JBHEPB010000005.1:0-1576 GCA_046260515.1 Binatia bacterium | reverse complement strand
CGTGGGAGGTAGCGCGGCGCGGGGCCATCGGCGCGACGGTCTTAGCGCGCCACGGCGCCGCGTCAACCGCGGAGGGTTTCAGTTGCCGGGAGCGGCCTCAGGCTCGGCCTCGCCAGCCTCGTCCGCAGGCGCCGACGCGTCCACGAAGGCCGGCCTTTTCGTCGTGATGCGCGAGAACTCGTGTTCGGAAGCGCGCAGCACGGCCGAGCGAGCGGCGTTCTTCACGTAGCGAACGCGGCCGTCGCCGGGAAGTCTGGGGGCCGGCGCCTCACGGTCGGCGGCCGGTGTCTCCATCGTCACCACGGCGCCGGCCAGGGAAGCACAGGAGCCCTTGGTGCCCGCGACCTCGAGGCGGGCGCTCGGCGCGTCGAGGCCCCAGCGCGCGAGGTCTTCGTCCGTGTTCGCGTCGCCCACCACCTCGTCGGCGCGGGCCGTCACCAGGCTGCGCACGGCGTTGTCCACGACGCGCTGGTTGACGACTTCGCCGGCGACTTCCGGGCTGATGGTCCAGGGCTTGCCCGCGGCTTCGCGCGCGATGGTGAAGGGCGCTTCCCCGCCCCCGCCCCGCCAGGTCATGCTCAGGATCTCGTCGGCGCGGCAGGACAGCAGGCGCTTCTGGCGAAGTTCGGCAACCGGCGGGGCGAACTTGGCTTTCACCCAATCGGGAGCCTTCACCACCTGCCCGTCGCTCGTTCTCTCGAAGTAGAGGCCGGCGGGCGGATCGGCAGCTTCCTTGCCGATGAGGAACTCGATCGTGCTGCCGTCCTCGCGCGTGGCCAGGAAGCGGGTGGCGCCGTCGGCCAGCCCGAAGGCCGCGCGGTCGGCCTTGTCGCCGTCGTAGAAACCGGTGGCATCGATGGTGGCGATCGAGTCGAGCATCGAGCGCACCGATTCGGCGTCGGCCTCGTCGAGGAGGGGCGACTGCAGGATCCACTCGTTCTCGCCGCGGCGCTCGAGAACGATGTTCCCGTTGGGGCCGGTGATGCTCACCCGGTTTACGCCCTCGGTGTCGCCGGAGAACATGGCCTTCCTACGCAGGTCGTCGGGATTCTTCTTGATGGTGGACTGCAGCAGGAGGGGAACCACGAGCACTTCGTCGCTGCCCTCGCGGCGGGCGAAGGCCTGGTGGCCCACCGGGGTGGAGATGCCGAACACGACGGCCGGCAGCGCCTTGCCGCCCTTCTCCGTGAGTTCGAGCCTGGCCTGGGAGCCGGTGTCGCCCTCGAGGCCGTAGCTCGAGAGGGCCCCGGCTTCTTCCTTGTTCAGGCGCCTCTCGATCTTCGTTTCCTGGACGGTGGTGAGGAAGTTGGCGACCACGCTGCTGTCGGCGGGGTAGGCCACCGGAGCCGTGAGCTTCCACTCCTCGCCCTCGCGGACGGCCTCGATGGAGGATCCGTCCGGGTAGTCCATGCGCACCTTCTCGACGGAGGCGGGGTCCACGTCGAGGAGGAACTCGGCCTTGGCTTCCTGCTCGAGGCGGGGCGCTTCGACGAGGAAGATCCAGGCGGAGAGGGCGCCGGCCACGGCGATCAGCAGCAGCGTGCGGACGAAGCTCACAGCGAGGAGCGCCTCCACC
>JBHEPB010000039.1:0-5075 GCA_046260515.1 Binatia bacterium | reverse complement strand
AGCGGCCGGCCGCCAGGTGCCACCAGGTGTCGAAGTCGTCGAGGCGGCGCCCTGCGACTCGGTGGCCGAACTGCTGGCGGCCGACGCCTGGGCGCGCCAGGCGGCGGCCGGCTGGCGCGCCGCGCGCCGGGCCTCGTGAGGAAATCCCGGCGCCACCCGCGGCCGCCCCAAGCGGAGAAGGCCGAGAAGCCCGAAAAGTCCGACAAGGCGCCGCCCGCGGTCGCCGCGCCGCCTTCCTCTGGAAACCGCGGCCTCGCCGATCGTCTCCAAGATCCGCTTGCCGATCGTCGAGTAGCTCGGCCGGCAGGCCGCCTCGCCGCCGCCCTGCCGCTGTCGGCCCTCGTCGTCGTCGCGCTGTTCGCGATCCGCCGCCTCGACGACTTCGACACCTGGTGGCACCTGGCGGCCGGCCGCTGGATCGTCCGCCACGGATCCATTCCCCAGACCGACGTCCTCTCCTTCACCGTTCCCGGCAACGAGTGGATCAATCTGCAGTGGCTCTACGACGTGCTGCTGTACGGTTTCTGGAGCGTGGGCGGCGACAGCGGACTGGTGCTGGTTTCGGCCGCCTGCTTCGTGGCCACCTTCGCGCTGCTGGCCCGCCACCTCGGGCAGCAGGCGGGCGCCGTCACGTCCACGCTGCTGCTCCTGTGGGTAGCGGCCACCGTCAACGAGCGCTTCCTGATCCGGCCGGAGATGGCTTCCTTTCCGCTGCTGGCCGCCGTGCAGCTGGTGCTCTTCCAGGGGCGGAGCCGGCCCGAGCGTCTGCCCTGGCTGGTCCCGCTGATGATGCTGTGGGCCAACCTGCACTCGCTCTTCATCCTGGGCGTGGCTGCCGTGGCCTGCGCCATCGGCGGAGCGATGGTGGCGGAGATTCCGCTGCTGCCCGAGGGCTGGCGCCGCGACAGCGCCTGGCCGGCTGCGGCGCGGCGCCGCCTTCTCCTCTGGGGCGCGGCGTCGATCGCCGCCACTTTGGCCAACCCTTACTTCGTTCGCGCCATTCTTTTCCCCCTCGAACTGATGACCCGCATCGACGGCTCGAGCACCGTCTACAGCGCGATCGGCGAGTTCCGCCCTCCCTTCTCCGGCTACTTCCCCACCTTCGCGATCGGTTCCTACCAGGCCTTCATCTTCACCTTCGTCGGCCTCGCGGTGATCGCCGGCTTGCTACGGGCCATGGCCCCGTCGCGGCGCCGGGGCGCACCGCTTCGCGCGGACGAAACGCCGCCGGTCCAGGAGGGCGGCTTCGACCTCGGCGCGCTGGCCTTCGCGGCGGCGCTGGCCTGGCTGTCGTTGCTCGCCCGCCGCAACGTCGGCATCTTCGCGGTCGGCGCCCTGCCGTTCGTGGGCGCCGCGGCCGCGGTGCTGGTGGCCGCGCTTCCCAAGGCGTGGACGGCAGCGTCGGGGGCCGCGGTGCGTGCCGCGTCGGCCCTGGTACTGGCGGGGGCCGTGGCGATCTCCGGCCTTGTCGTCACCAACGACTGGTACGCGAGCACCGGGGAGACCCACGAGTTCGGCCTCGGCACCTTCGCCTCGAACTTCCAGCCCCGCGCGGTCGAGTTCTTCCGCGAGCAGGGACTGCCCGGCCCCCTCTACAACGACATGACGGCCGGCGGCTACCTGACCTGGGACGACCCCACCGGCAAGGGCGTCTACGTGGACGGCCGCCTGGAGGTCTACGACACGCCGTTCTTCTCGGCCTACCTCTCCAACCTCTCGAACATCGCCGCCTGGAAGAAGGACGCCGACGCGCGCGGCATCCAGAGCGTGATGGTCTTCCACCGCTGGGGAAACCGCCACGGTTTCCTGCGAGCGCTGCTCTCCCAGCCGGATTGGCATCTCGTGTACTTCGACGAAACGGTGGCCACCGTCGTGCGCGCCACCGGCCGCGAGGAGGTGGTGGCGAAAGCGCGCCAGGCCTTCTCGGGAGGATGGCGGGCCAGGAACGAAGCCATCATCGGCAGCCCCCGCCTTGCGATGCCGTGGCAGTGGAACGTGGACTCCTACACGGGCCAGCTCGCCTACGCGCGCCTCCTCGAGACCCTCGGCGAGAGGAAGAGCGTGCTCCCCTGGCTGGAGAAGGCGATCTCTACCGGATTGCCCACCAACATCGGCGTCGAGGTGCGGATGCAAGCCGCCAACTACCTTGCCTCGAGCGCCCAGCACGCCCAGGCCCGCGTCCACCTGGAAAAAGCGGTCGAGGCCGATCCGTCGAGCGCCGAAGCCCGTTCCATGTTGCGCAAGCTCGATGAAATCCAGCGCTGAGAAGGCGCGGCGTCGCCGGCACGCAGCGACGCTGCCGCTCGCGGCGGCTCCTGCCGCACCGGCCAGTCCTGCGGCCGTGCGACGCATCACCCCGGCCGGGAGCCTGGCCGCCGCTGCCCTGCTCGCCCTGTTTGCCGTGCAGGCCCTTTACGCCGCCGCGCGCGACTCGGTGACCATCGACGAGTACATCCACCTGCCCATCGGCCTACACGCCCTGCACACCGGCGATCTTCGCCAGGATCCCATCAACTCCCACGTGCCGCGCATGATCGCGGCCCTCCCGCTGCTGGTGGACCGGCCGGTGTTCGCGCCTCCCGAGGGCACGCAGTTATGGGGCCTCGGCGGCTACTTCCAGCAGGCCAATGCGGGCCGCTACCAGGACATCTTCGTGAAGGGCCGCGCCATGATCGTGCTGCTCTCGCTGGCGGCGGCCCTGGTGATGGCCAAATGGGCTTTCGACCTCTACGGCGGCGGCGCGGCCCTGGTTTCGCTGGCCCTGTTCGCCCTGTCGCCGTCCCTGCTCGCCCACGGCCATCTCGTGACCCTCGACATGGCCGGCACCCTCGGCTTCCTGCTGGCCCTCTACGCCAACTGGCGGCTGCTGGAGGCGCCTTCGTCGCGGCGCGCGGCGTGGCTGGGCGTCGCCGTCGGCGTGACCAACCTGCTCAAGCTCTCCGGCGTGGCGCTGGCCGCGATGATCGCCGCGACCTGGCTCATCCGCATCGTTGCCGAGCCGCGCCGCCGCCTTCCGCTTCGCACCTGGGCCGCTTTGCTGGCCACGGTCGCCGCCGTCGCGCTGCTGACGCTCAACGCCGGTTACGCCTTCGACGGCACCTTCGACCTCCTGCGCGACGCGACGCTGAAGCCGGGCGGCAAGCTGGCGACGCTGGCCGAGTCGTTTCCCTGGCTGAGGCTGCCGCTGCCGCGCCCCTTCGTGGACGGCGTGGACATGGTGCTGGAGGTGGGCAAGGGCCACGAGCCTTCCTATTTCCTGTGGGGCGAGTTGTCGGCCGACGGCTGGTGGTACTACCACCTGGCGGCCTTCGCGGTGAAGTGCCCCCTGCCCCTGCTCGGCGCTGCGCTGTTCGCGCTGGCGATGTGGGCAGCGGGTCGCAGCCGCGGGCTGCGCGACTACGCGGTGTTCGTGCCGGTGCTGCTGCTGTTCGGCGCCAACACCGCCTTCAACTCGCTGTACATCGGCGAGAGGCACGTGCTCGCCGCCTACCCGCTGCTGATGATCGGCGCTTCGCCGTGGATCGCCGCGGCGCTGGCGAAGGCCCCGTGGCCTGGCGCTCCGCGCGGCGCCGACTCCCGCGCAGGATTCGCGGCCGCGGCTGCGGCATCGCTGGCCCTGTTGTGGCTGGCCGCCGGCACGTTCTCGGTGGCGCCGCGCTACCTGCAGTACTTCAACGAATGGGGAGGCGGCGCCGAGGGCGGCCATCGCGTGCTCGTCGATTCGAACATCGATTGGGGCCAGGACCTGATCCGCCTGCGCGAGTACATGGACGCGGGCGGCATCGACACCGTGTCCCTGGCCTACTTCGGGCGCGTGAACCCTGCCGTGTACGGAATCCGTTTCACGCCCCTGGAGCGCGGCGTCTCGCGCGGCAAGGCCGTGGTCTCGGCCAGCTTCCTCATGGGCCGGCCCTACTTCTGGTATCTCGGCGGCCGTCTGCGCTGGGTGCCCTCGCGCACCTACGAATGGCTTCGCGGCCACAAACCGGTGGCCCGCGTGGGATCGATGTTCGTCTTCGACCTGCCCTGATCCCGGCCGAGCGGCCGCTCAGAGAATCCCGGGAAAGATGGCCTTGCGCCGGGCGGGGTAGTCCGGGAACTCGCTTCGGTACCAGCGGTGGTTGCTGAGGGCGCGCGGCACCAGGTTGGCCGCCGTCATCACCACGAAGGACAGGGCCGCGGGCGACCAGGATGCGATCGCGAAGCCCGTCCACGTGAGCAGCTCGCCCAGGTAGTTCGGCGAGGACACCCAGCGATAGCCCCCGCCGTAGGGAATCCGGTAGCCGCTCTCGCCCGGCTTGCGCAGCCGCTTCAGGATGGCGTCCGACTGCTTGTTGAGGGCGTAGCCGAAGGCGAAGACGACCAGCCCGATCGCGAAGCGCGGGTCGCCGAGCCAGTCGGCGGTGAGGTGGTCGCCCCAGGTCGAGGTGAAGGAGCCGTTCAGGTAGCCGTTGGCCGTGCAGTAGGCCGAGCCCAGGAGGGCCGTGATCAGCGTGGTGCCGCTGCCGGGCCGCACTTCGAGCTGGAAGGGGTAGAGAAAAGCGCGGTGGAAATAGTGCAGCTGCCACAGCGCAAAGAGCACGAGCGGGACCGCCGTCCACGGACGCTCCCCGGTGAAGAAGAACCACGCGAACACCAGCGAGGCCGGCGCCTCCATCAGCACCCAGGCCAGGCGCGTGTCGATGCGGGGACCGGCCCCGCCCTTGTCGTGGCGTCCGTACGGTGCGGGGAAGAACAGCAGCGACACGAAGGACACCGCGGCGAGGACGTAGACGCCGAGGAGGACGGAGTTCCAGGTCGCCGACGCCTCCATCGCCGCCTAGTCTCCGAGGTCCCCGATCGCCAGCCCGAGCTTGCGCGCGACGACTTCGCGGTAGCGCCTCTGCACGTCGAGGGTGATGGGCCCGGGGCGGCCGTTGCCGATCCTTTTGCCGGCGACGCGCACCACCGGCACCACCTCGATCGACGACGCCGTGAGGAACACCTCGTCGGCGGCCAGCAGCTCGGCGATGGTGAAACGCTCCTCCCTCACGTCGGCGATGCGGCGCGCGAGCCTCAGGGTCTTGCGGCGGGGG
>JBHEPB010000028.1:0-16738 GCA_046260515.1 Binatia bacterium | reverse complement strand
GGGCCCCCCGCCGCGAGGATCAGGCGATCAGAGCGCCGCCGACACGAGGTCGTTGACGATGCCCATGCCCGGGTCTTCGTTGTTGTAGTAGTTCTCTTTCTCGACGATGCGGCTGCGGGTGCCGCTGTTCACCCAGCTGTCGAAGAACACGTCGAAGGGCTTCCAGCCCGAGGTGCACTTCCAGCTCTGCCAGGGCTCGAGGATGTACTCGTACCAGTACTTCTTGCGGATCGAGCTGCAGGCATGGCTGCCGATGAACGTGATGATCGACGAGCAGTGGCTGTCGTTCAGCGGGCGGTGCCACGGGATATGGTAGCTGAAGTTGCTGTACAGGTTCATCTTCGCCACCAGGTTGGCCTGGTCGGCGCGCCAGTACTGCAGGATCGTCGCCTGGGTCATGTTGGGGTAGAAGCGCTCGTACGAGAACCTCGAGAAATTGTAGTCGCTCGAGTAGCCCGTGTAGGCGTGGTAGTCGCTCGGGAACTCGGTGGCCAGCGCGGTGGTGGCCGAACCGAAATCCGCCGGGTTGAAGCTGGCCGGGAACTGCGAGTACACCGAAGCCAGGTTCCACGACGACTCGATCTTCTTGTGCAGCAGCCACGACTTGTAGCTGGAGTTCGGCGCCGGGAAGAGCGGGCCCGAATCGTTCAGCGAATAGCCGCGGGCCGGCTTCAGGGTACGGCGCATGGTGAAGAACTGCGTCGCCGTGCCCACGCCGCCCGCGCTGAAGCCGGTGACGAGCAGCTTGTTGATGCTCGGGAACCGGCCGCGCAGGAAGTTGGCCGCCGCCACCGTGTTGTTGAAGCCGTTGTGGCGCCAAACCAGGGGCGGGTTGGCCCCGGTCTGGTCCACGTAGGTCGCCGTGGAGTTGCCGGTGTGCACGTCGCCCGTGCAGTAGGGCATGTACACCACGTCCCAACCGTTGGTGGCGATGTAGTCGATCGATCGGAACGGCATGCCGGGATCGGCGCCGTTGACGATCGGCGAAACGTACTTCGGCATCATGCCGGTGATGTAGCTGTCGGGGAGGCCGTTGGGGTTGGAGGCGCCGAGCACGCCGGCGCGGCCGCTGCAGGTGTCGTAGTCCCAGCAGGCGCCGCCGCCTTCGAACATCACCACCATGTTGTTGGACGTCGGCGAGTCGTAGTACCAGAACTTGTACTGGGAGCCGTTGCCGCAGACCGCGCCCGCGGGCGCCACTTTCTGCCAGTTGTAGGTGTTGCCGCCGTTGATGACGAGATCGACGACGAGTTCCATTTGCGCGAGCGCGGAGCTCGCGGGCAGAAGCGCGGACGTCGCCAGTGCGACAGCCGCCGACCGCCATGCGAATCGATGCTGGTTCATGTTCACGTACCCTCCTGTGCGAACGAAACGGGATGATTTGGGGGACCTGCCCGTGGTCAATCCGGGCAGCGGCTCATTTTGTATCCGACCGACGGTAATGCGACAAGACCCCTGGCGGGTAGTTTGTCACAGCGCGGTGCGTCATCCTTCGTTCCGGGATACCCGGACCAGATCGCGGAAAGATCGTTCCGCGAAGGGACAAGAAAAACCGGGGAGCGCGACGCTCGACCGACGCGATGCGTTGGCACAAGCACGCGGTGCAAGCTCAGCCCGCAATGCGTAGTACGGCACAGTTCCAGGGACGGCGGTCGCGGGAAAGATGAAGCGCAGCGAAGAACAGAACCTCAACGACTCCGCGACACCGTCGCAGGACGTGAACTCGAAGGACAGGCCGTCCCCGCGACGACGCGGCCGCCCTCGTCAGGTTCCCCTCGAAGAGCAGCGCGAAAGCATCCTCGCCGCAGCCACCGAGGTCTTCGTGCGAGAGGGCTTCGACGGCGCCACCAGCGAACGCATCGCCGAAGTGGCCGGCGTGGGCCGACCGACCATTTACCAGTTGTTCGGCTCGAAGAACGACGTCTTCATCGCCGCCGTGGACCGCGCCCTCGCCCGCATGTTCGAACGCATCCGCGACACCTTCGCGAGCACCTCGAGCTTCCGCGGCCGCAAGCAGTCGAAGGCCAACATCGCGGGCTACTTCAAACTGGTCACCGAGGAACCCGATACCCTGCGCATGCTGCTGCTGGCCGATGTCAGCGGCGAGGGCGCCACGCGCGAGGCCGCCAAGGCCATTCGCCGCCGCATGCAGGACGCCCTGGCCAGCTACATCCGCAACACCTGGGAGGGGTTCCAGGACATCGTCCCCCGCGACGCCGACCTCGCGGCCGCGCTGATCACGGCCACGGTGGAGTCGGCCGCCGTCCATCACCTGGAAAGGCCCGATCGCAGCACGGACGAGTTGGTGCAGTTCGTGGCCGACTTCGTGTGGGCCGGCGTTTACGACCTCGCTGTCGGCCACGACATCCCGAAGGGTCGCCAGGGCTCGTTGCCCGACAGCAAGAACAACAAGAAGTAGGGGAGGCCTCTCCCCTTCGAAAGCAAAGCGGCGGGCCCGTCGTGACCGCGACGGGCCCGCCATCCTCAGTGTCGCCGCGGGCTGGGAGGGTAGCGGCCGCGGCGTGCACTGAAGTCAGCCGGTGCCGCCGACCCCCTGGTAGGAGCGGGTCTGGGCGGGGGCGGGGCGGAAAGAAAGGGCAATGAGGGCGAATCCGCCAAGGATCGCCGGCAGGGCACGGGGCATGGCTTCCTCCTCCAGGGCGTGGGGCCTGCCTCAACCAGGTGGCAGCTACGGACAATGGTGTCAATACTGTCCGGTCCGTAAATTCCACCCGTTCGGCCAACGGAGCCGGGACCGCCACGGCGGACCGACCGGGCCGAATCGCCAACCTGCTGTCCTGGAAAGGAAAAAGTTACGGCCGGGGGACGGCATGTGGTCCCGACGCGGCAGGTGACGCCGGTAAGGCCGCGTGAGCACTTTCTACATCGTGGTAAATAGTCTGCCGCCTCATACGGGGGCTACGGGACATCTTGGAAAGGCAGGCCCGGGCGAGGGGTAACCCCTCGCCCGGGCGGGTTCCCGTCAGGACTTCTTCTTCGCGTTCTCCTCGCGGCTCTGCTGCCAGAGCTTGAAGCCGGCGGCGACGAATACGACGGCCATGAGCAGGCCCATCACTCCCACGGTGCTACCAAGAAGGTCTTCGATCATGACGATCTCCACTTGTCGGCATCGACCTGCGAACGCGGTCGCCCGGCCGTTCGGCAACGGGCGAGCGCGCGGTCGATCGAAAGATCAGCAGGCTCCCGTTTCGGGGCCTGGTGACGATGTCGGATTGGAGGATGCATTGGCCGGACCGGGTCCGGCCGTCGTCAAGCGGGGAGGTCGGGGTCGTCGTCGAGGCGCAAACGGTGATACTGGCGCCGGGTGGGAGGCAGGGAGCCCTCCAGCGAAACGATGGCCGACGCCACATCGTGACTCTGCCGCGGGTGGACGCGCTCGGGGGCAACGGCAGCAAGGGGGAGGAACTCGGGTCGCGGGGCGAGGGCCGCGGCCGAGCGTACCGAGCTCGTCTGGGCGAGGACCTGGGCGTGCTCCGGCGCCCGCCATTCGTCGGTGACGCTGGACGCGGTGGCTTCCACCGTCCAGGACGAGGCGAGCAGGGCCAGCGCCGACAGCAGCGCCACCGACCTTTTCCGAAGGATCCTTCGCCAGGCGCCGCTGCTCACGCGTCGAGAAGGATACCGGCGGTGGATTCCGACGCAATACGGAGTTTCCAGGGCCAAGGGGTTCCCCGACGTTTTCTCGTGGGGTATGGAAACCTTCACGGAGGTAGGACCATGAACCCATCACGCCCCACCCGTTGTCTCTCTCTCCTCGCGACTTGCCTGACCCTCGGCATGCTGTGCGGCCCGGCCCGGGCCGACGAAACCTGCATGTCCCCCTATATGCCCAAGATCACGGGCCAGGAGGACTACGTCTACATCTGGACCCTCGGCGTGGAAGGCCTCGGCGACGGCTCGGACAAGCTCGTCACCGTGGGCGCCAACCCCGCCTCGAAGGACTACGGCAAGGTAATCTCCAGCACTTCGGTGGGCGGACGCCACGAAGCCCACCACGGCGGCTTCACCGACGACCGCCGCGAGCTCTGGATGGCCGGCCTCGACGACAGCGCGATCTTCGTCTTCGACGTGGCCTCCGATCCGGCCGCCCCCAAACTCGTCAAGACCATCACCAGCTTCGAGAAGGACACCGGGCTGGTCGGTCCCCACGGCTTCTACGCCCTGCCCGGCCGCATGCTGGTACCGGGCCTGTCCAACGTGAAGGACAAGGGAGGCCGCACCGGCGTGGCCGAGTACAGCAACGAGGGCAAGTTCGTGCGCATGGCGTGGATGCCGGACGCCGCGCCCTACGGCTACGACGCCCGCGTCCAGCCCCGCCTCAACCGCATGCTCACGTCGTCGTTCACCGGCTGGAACAACTACATGCGTCCCCTCGGCGAACTGATGGGCGATGCCGAGGCCATGAAGAACTTCGGCAACGCGATGGTGGTGTGGGACTTCCATGCCCGCAAGCCCATCCAGGTGCTGGAAGTCCCGGGCGCCCCCCTGGAGATCCGCTGGGCCCTGCAGCCCCGCCACGACTACGCTTTCACCGCCTCCGCGCTCACCTCCAAGCTGTGGCTGGTCGAGGCCCAGAAGGACGGGACGTTCAAGGCCACCGCCATCGCCGACATCGGCGATCCCGCCAAGATCCCGCTGCCGGTGGACATCAGCCTGTCGGCCGACGACCGCTTCCTCTTCGTCGCCACCTTCATGGACGGCAAGGTGCGCGTCTACGACGTCAGCGACCCGCACAAGCCCAAGGTCGTCCTCGAGCAGGTGATCGGCAAGCAGGTCAACATGGTCTCCCAGACCTGGGACGGCGAGCGCGTGTACTTCACGTCTTCCCTGCTCGCCAACTGGGACAAGGGCGGCGAGGACAACGAGCAGTTCCTCAAGGCCTTCACGTGGGACGGCAAGAAGCTCACGCCGACCTTCGCCATTGATTTCACCACCGAGAAGCTCGGGCGTCCCCACCACATGCACCTCGGACAGAAGAGCTACTACGACAACCAGCTCCCGATCGAGGCGGCCCCGGCTTCGTGACCGCGGGTTTCGTCCTCGCTGCGGCGGGCCTGCTGGGCCTTCTCGCTCCGGCAGGCCCGGCCACGGCGGGCGAGAAAGCGGGCGCCGCCGTCGCGGCGGGCGCGGAGGCCACTGCGCCCCGCGGCGCTGCGGCAAAGGCGAGACCGGCGCTGGGGCACGACCAGACGACGTACACCTTCGGCGTCGCGCCCTTCGCTCCCACCTACACGCCGCCGCCGCCCGGCAGCTACGAGCTTCCTTCCATCGACACCGTCGGCGACCACCCGGTGGTGGATGCCGACGGCACCCGCACCACGCTCTCCGCCCTGATCGCCGACCGCCTCGCCGTCGTCTCCTTCATCTACGCCAGTTGCAGCGAAGCGGCCGGCTGCCCGATGAGCACGGCCGTGCTGCACCACCTGGACCGCCACCTGTCGGAGGGCCCGGGCCTGGCCAAGGACGTGGCCCTGGTGACCGTGAGTTTCGATCCCGGCCGCGACACTCCGGAGCGCCTGGCGGCGATGCAGAAGCAGCGGGCTCCCGGATCCGGCTGGCGCTTCGTCACGTCTCCCGACGAAGCCGCGCTCCAGCCCCTGCTCGACGATTTCGGCCAGACCATCGCGAAGCTGCTGTGGCCCGACGGAACCTGGACGGGCGTCTACCGCCACGTGCTCAAGGTGTTCCTCCTCGATCGCGAGCGTCGCGTGCGCAACGTGTACAGCGTGGGGCTCCTGCATCCGGAGCTGGTGAAGAACGACCTGGAGACGCTGAGGCTGGAAGCCCGCCGCTAGCAGGCGGCGCAAACGCCGGTCACGGCACGCAGCTTCCGTCGCTCAGGCCGTTGTCGAAGAGATCGCAGTCTCGTGACAGGGCGTCGGCCGCGGCGAAGGTGCGGCACATCCGGCAGGCCGCGTGCGCGCCGACGCATTCGTCGAACGCGGTACCGGCCTCTCCGGCGCAGGCGCCCGGGAAGGCCGTCGCGAGGTTCAATGCGGCGCAGGCTTTGGCGCGGGCGCCGGCCACTTTCGCAAGGGCGGCGGCCACGCGCCCTTTAGCCGCGGCGGCCTGGACCGAAACCTCGTCCAGGCAGGCCTCGAGGTTCTCGGTGGCCACGACCGTTCCCGCGCCGATCGCTCCCTTCTTGCACTTGAGGAAAGCCGCCAGCTCCGCCGCCACCAGCTTGTCGGCGGCCTTGGCCATCGCCTTCTGGCAGGAGGCCATGGAGGAGTCTTCTGCTTTCGAGACCGTGGCCGCGTCGAGGTCGCTGCCGAACAGGTCGAGGAACGCGTCCCGCCTCTGGCCTTCGCTTTCCTCGGCCGCCGCGGTGACACCGCCGTAACCGAAGGAAGGCGGCGCCTGGCAAAGGGCCGAGTCGCTGGAGAACAGCTTCTCGCGTGCCTGGGCCACCTTGCCCCTGGAGTCGGCTTCCACGCAGGCGTTCATGTCGCCTTCCGTGCCGGCCGCCGCGGCGGCGAGGCAGCGCAGGTTCTCCTTGCCCTGGGCCTTCGCCAGGCGCACCGCGCCGTCGTTGATCGCGAGCACGCAGCGGGCCTCGTCGCCGCCGAGGGGAATCTCCGAGAGGCAATCCGCCGAGCAGCCGTCGCCGGGCTCCACGCCGCCGTCGTCGCATTCTTCCACCGGCGGCTCGATTGCGCCGTTGCCGCAGTCCGGGATGCTGCGCACGCCGGCCACGGGTCCGACGACGGCGCTCTCTTCGCCGAGGGCCGTCAGGGTGCTCACCCCGTAGTCGTAGCCCACGCCGGGAACGGCCGTCGTGTCGGCGAAGGGCGAGCCCGACGCGACGGCCAGCGGTTGCATCGGCTGTCCCGTCTCGGCCCGATAGACCTGAAAGCCCCAGGGCCACGGATGCGCGAAGCCGACCGCCACGCGATCGGTGAAGTTGCCGGAAGCCGACAGCGAGGACGGCGCGAGCAGGGTGCGGAAGTCGGTGGTCACCGGCGAGCTGCCGTCGATGGCCAGCGAACAGTCGGCCGCGTCCACCTGCGAGGAAGCGATGCCCGTGGGCTCGCCGAGGAAGTCCACGTCCGGATTCGAAAAGTGAGCCACGCGCGGGCAGGCCCCGGGGCATTCCTCGGTGGTGGCCATCACGGTGCGGAAACTTCCGGCGGGCTGCTGGTAGCCGTAGGCCCACTCGGTGGCCGGCGTGGAAGTCGCGTTCGCGCGCTCGTGATGGCAGCCCATGTTGTGGCCGAGTTCGTGGGCCATCGTCCAGTTGGTGGCGGCGCAGGGAAGCCAGACCACGTTCAGGGCCGACGGGGCGAAGGCCTGGGACACCGTCGTCATCAGGGCGCCGATGCCGCAGTAACCTCCGCCGTTCGCGCTCAGCAGGGAGACGAAGTCGGCGAGCCAGGCGTTGCGCAGCGAATGCAGCTCGTCCATGTGGCCGTCGCCGGTGCTGCGCAGGCGGAAGAGATCCACGCTGATGTCGCCCGACTCCACGTAGTCGGTCTCCGTCGTCGCGATGAGGTCCAGGCGCGTGGCCATGCCGCTGTTCTGGTAGGCAGTGTTGGCGGCATCCACGGCCAGCTGGGCCTCGGCCTCGATGTCAGCCGAGGCAGCCGCCGCGGCCGGCGTGTAGGCGACGAGGATGCGGATGGCGTCCACGGCGTCGCGCTGCACGGCCCGCGCTTCGCGGGCGCCTTCGATCGATTCCGCGACGGCGAAGGAAACGGGTTCGGCTTCGGCCGGCAGGGAGGCCGCGGCCACCTCGAGGACTTCGAGTTCGCCGGAGGCCGTCGTCTCGATGCGGTAGGTGCTGCCGCCGGTCGCGACGAGGCCCGCGATGCGGTCGCCTCGCAGTACGAGGAGCGCCACGTCCTGGGGCGACTCACCGACCCTGGCCGACCAGCTGAGCAGGCCGCCCCGCCTTGCCTCCACACGGATGTCGCGTGCCTCGAGTTCCACGTGTTCGAAGAGTTCCAGCCTCACGGCCCGGCCACGGGCGACAGCGTCCAGGTCCACGCTGAAGCTGCCGCGACGAAGAACGGGCAGGTCGGAGCGCCCGGCCGTGGCCGACAATGCCGGCCTTCGCGCCGCGGCCACGGAAGCCGCCGGAAAAGCAGCGCCCAGCAACAGGAGAAAGGAAAGGAAGATGCGTCCCGGCACAGTCACGACGGGCCAACCTATCACTGAACAACAGGCTGTCGCGAGGAAGTTCCGTGACTTGCGGGGGCTAAAGAACCACCTCAATCAATCGCGGCCCTCGCGTTATCATCGCATCCGCGAACTGGGCGGCCAGTTCCTCGGTGGTGGTGGCCCGCGAGGCTTCCACGCCCATGCCGCGGGCCAGCAGGCACCAGTCGAGCTCGGGATTGTGCAGGTCGAGCATCGACAGCGCCTTGGGTCCCGCCGCGTCGGCTCCCACGCGCGCCAGCTCGATGTTGAGGATGGCGTAGGAGCGGTTGGCGAAGATGATGGTCGTGACGTCGAGCTTCTCGCGGGCCTGGGTCCACAGGGCCTGGAGCGTGTACATTCCGCCGCCGTCTCCCTGCAGGGCGATCACCTTGCGATGGGGGCAGGCCACGGCGGCTCCCGTGGCCAGCGGCACGCCCAGACCGATGGATCCTCCGGTCAGGGCCAGGTGGTCGTGGGCCGGCGCCGTTGCCGTCGCGAAGGCGATGCCGAGGCCCGAGGTCGCCGCTTCGTCGGCCAGGATGGCGTTCTCCGGCAGCAGCGCGCCGACGATCTGTCCCACGCTGAACTGGTTGAGACCGCCGGCCGGAGAACCAGGCCTTTCGAGGATGGCGCGCCCGGCGGGTTCCCGCGGCGCGTGGATGGCCTCGGCCACGGCCGCGAGGGCGGCGACGCCGTCTTCGTGGGGATGCGCGAGGTAGGAGATTACGCACCCGGCCGGAGCGCACCAGCTCGGCTTGTCCGGGTAAGCGAAAAAGGAAACCGGCGGAGTCGCTCCCACCAGCACGAGCTGTTCAACATCGGCCAGGAAATCGACGATCTGTTCCGCGAAATAGGGCAGGCGATCGACGGCCACGATGCCGGCCCCGCGCTCGAGGCGAGGGGCGAAGGTGTCGCACATCAACCTGGCACCGGTTTTCGCGGCGATGCGACCGGCCGCTTCGAGGCCTTCGTGCGTGAGAGCCGCGCCGCGCATGAGGATGGCGCTGCGCTTTCCGTTCTGGAGGACCTTCGTGACCTTGTCGATCGCGTCCACGGATACCTCGGCAGCGGGCAGGACCGGTAGCGGCGACGCGGCTTCCGCCGCTTCGTTCCAGGCCGTGTCGGCGGGCAGGATCAGTGTGGCGACCTGGCCGGGAGCCGTACGGGCGGCCTGCACGGCGCGGGCGCCGTCGGCGGCGACGGTGAGCGCGCTGGTGCTCGTGTGGATCCATCCGGAGACGGGACGTGCGAAGCCGACAATGTCGGACGTGAGAGGGGCGTCGTACTGGGCGTGGTAGGTGGCGTGGTCGCCGACGATGTTGACGATGGGCGTGGCCGCGCGCCGCGCGTTGTGGAGGTTGGCCAGCCCGTTGGCCAGCCCCGGCCCGAGGTGGAGAAGCGTAGCCGCCGGCTTGCCGGCCATGCGGCCGTAGCCGTCGGCCATGCCGGTGACGGCTCCCTCGAAGAGACCGAGGATGGCGCGCATGCCGTCCACACGGTCGAGGGCGGCCACGAAGTGCATCTCGGAAGTGCCGGGATTGCTGAAACAGACCTCGACACCACTGTGGACGAGCGTACGGACGAGGCTTTCTGCGCCGTTCATGGAACCCCCGGGTCAAGGATGGAAGGCACGGCCGCGGACCGATTTGCAGCGGGCGCAACGGCCCGCTGCAAATCCGTCGCCGTTCAGTTGCAGGTACGGCTGCCGGGCTTGCCTTTGCACTTGCCGAAGCAGCACTGCGAGTCGGCCGTGCAACTGCTGCCGGTGGCGCCGCAGGAGGGGCAGGAGGGCGAACCGGAGCAGTCCGTGTCGGCGCAATCGACCTTGCCGTCGCAGTCCTCGTCCGCGCCGCCCGTGCAGGAGGACTCGGTGGCCGGCGCGCTGCCGCAGTCGGCCGTGCAGGTGCAGGCCTCGCCGGCGTCGCAGTTGCCGTCGCCGCAACCGGGAGGCGGCGAACCGAGACTGGGCCGGTATGCGGAAACCTGCTCGTCCATCCTCACCTCCTGGCCCGGAGTGAACTCGAACATGCAGGCGTCGTCGGTGTAGTCCATGAAGTTGTAGATGGGATCGAGCCCAGGCGAAGCGCACGTGTCCCGCGACGGGTCGCAGTCGTAAGCCGGGCTGGCTTCGGCGGGCGTGTCGGCCACCTCGTCGCCGGGCGACGAGCAGCCGTTCTCGAAGGTGTGGGCCAGGCCAAGATAGTGGCCCACCTCGTGGGTGCAGGTATCGCCGAGGCTGTAGTTGCCCCAGCCCCCGCCGGGCAGGGATTCGTGGTGGAGAACGGCGCCGTGCAGGAAGTGGTCCTCGTCGAAGGTGTCCGGGTAGTAGGCGTAACCGAGGATGTTCTGGGCCAGCTGGCAGCTGTAGAGGTTGAGCGTGGTGGCCGGGTCCACCGCCAGGGCCTGCTTGAAATCCGCCTCGGTGGACGAGTTGTAACAGCCCGTGAACCACTGGTTGTTCTGGGTGCGGGTTACGCCGGCGAGATGGAAGGAAAAGCCCCTTCCCGCATAGGCGTCGTTCAGCACCTCGATCTGGTCCTCGATGCGCGCCAGCGACACGTTGCCGAGTTCGCGCCCGCGCTTCACGGAATAGATCACATGGAAAGCCACCGGGATGTCGCGCACACCGCCGACGGCTTCACTGCCCTGGAGTGCAGCGGCTCCGCCTGCCGAAGGAGGACGACGGGCCAGGCCCTTGTTCGCCTCGTCCGTGGCGCAGCGCACGCCTTGACGGATCTTGCCTCCTCGGGCCGGCAGCCTCACGTCGGCAGGCGGCGCCACGCGCCCCGGCGCGGCGGGTTGAGCGAAGGAAGGCGACGCGAGCGCGACAGAGAGCACGGCAGCGACGGAGAGCTGGAAGACGTTCATCGGGGACCTCCTGGCAGGACGATCCGCGATCCTCGCACATCCGGCGCGACAGGCACAAGGCCGCCGCTGCCCCGCGCGCCGGCTTCAGGCTTCCAGCGCGGCCACTTCCTTGGTGAGGCGGTCGGTGATGGCGCCGGATACCCTCAGCAGGCCCCTCAACAGGGCGTTCTGCAGGGCCGGAGCCTCGCGGCCCATGCGGTCGAAGGACTCCCGCGTGAGCACCAGGCAATCGAGCTTGCGATCGGCGCGAACGTCGGCTGTGCGCAGGCCTCCGGCCAGCACGCCCGCCTCGCCGAAGGCCATCCCTGGGCAGATCGTGGACAGCCGTTTCTGCTGGCCGTTGGCCAGATCCAGGGTGGCGCTGCATTCCCCTTCGACGATGAAGAAGAGGCGGTCGGCGTCGTCGCCCTTGCGCACCACGGTGGCGCCTCGCGTGAACGACGCCCGCTCGCAGTAGGTTGCGAGCTTCTCGATCTCCGACTCGCTCATGCCGTGGCAAAGCTGCTGGTCGGGAAGCTCGCAGGCCGTTCCCCTGGCCAGCCCCGGCGAGGCCTGGTCGAGCAGCGCGTCCTCGCACCACTCCATGCCGGCTTCCAGCTGCGCGAACGTGCGGATGCCCGCCGTGTTGTCGAGACCGAGCTGCTCCTCGGCATAGCGCACGAAGGCCGCGACGCTCGCCACTCCCGTCAGGATGGCCCGGGTGCCGTCCACGGCCAGCGCGCGCACGAGGTCCACCAGCAGGCGCATGGCCGCCGAGTCGATGCTCGGCACCCTCTTGAAGTCCATCAGCACGTAGGCCGCCGGCTCGCGGTGGTTCAGCAGGGTGCGGATCACGTGCTCGGCCGCGGCGAAGTCGATGTCGCCGTGGAGCTCGATCACGCGGGCGCTATGCCCGTGCTCGGCCAGGAGTTCGACCGCGCGCGTGCGGCGGCGCCGCTTGGAACGCACGCTGCCCAGCGTGTACTCGGCCCTCACCGTCGCGATGGCGGTGCGCGGGGGCGTCAGGAAGTGGAGGCCCCAGTCCCTGGACAGGCGCTCGCAGGCCAGCACCCCGCGGCGGCTGTTGCCGCGTTCGTCGAGGCGGGGCGAGAAGACGCCGATGCCGAGGCGCCCGGGCAGCACGGCCAGGATACCGCCGCCCACGCCGCTCTTGGCCGGCATGCCCACCCGGTACACCCACTCGCCGGCGTAGTCGTACATGCCGCAGGTGGTCATCAGGCTCAGCAGATCGCGAACGATGGGCGCGGCCACCACGCGCTCGCGCGTCACGGGATTGGTGCCGCCGGCAGCCAGCGTGGAGGCCATCACCGCCAGGTCGCGGCAATCCACCCGGATCGAACACTGGCGGAAGTAAAGATCGAGGGCCGGATCCGGGTCCTCGCCGATGATGTCGAAGTTGCGCAGCATGTGGCCGATGGCGCGGTTGCGATGGCCGGTGGTCTTCTCCGACAGATACACCGCCTCGTCGAGGTCGAGGCGGCGTCCCGCGTACATGGAGAACAGGGCCACCACACGCTCGAAACGGTCTTCCTCCGAGCGCCCCGCCACGAGGGAGGCCGACGTGATCGCCCCCGCGTTGATCATCGGGTTGAGGGGCCGGCCGGTGGACGGCTCGAGACTGATCGAGTTGAAGGCATCGCCGGTGGGCTCGACGCCCACCTTGCGCAGCACGTTGTCCTTGCCTCGGTCCTCCAGGGCCAGCCCGTAGACCAGAGGCTTGGAGATCGACTGGATGGTGAAGGGGATTCGGGTGTCGCCCACCTCGTAGACCGCGCCGTCGGTGGTCGCCACGGCAATGCCGAACCACGAAGGATCGGCCTTCAGCAGTTCGGGGATGTAGGAGGCGACTTCGCCGTCGTCCACTGCCGCGAGGTCGGCGTGGACGCGTTCGAGATAGCGACGGATCGGGGAGGAGGAAGGCGGACGGGTGGGGATGGAAGGCACGACGGTCTCCTATCGGGTGGCGGATGGACTCGCGGCGGCGGCCACGGGGAAGGCGGCCCGCTGTCGCGAATGAAAGCGCTCGGTGTCCTCGGCCACCGAGCAGAGGAAGCGGTGGTAGGCGTCCGCGTCAAAGCGGGCCACATCGATGCGCGGTTCGTAGCGCCCCTCGGCCGCCAGGCGCCGAAGCCGGCGAAGTTCCTCCGCCTCGACCGCGAAGAACCGGATCTGGTCGAAGAAGCGCAGGAGCCAGGGCCGGCCCGCCGCAGCTCCGGTCCATCGTTGCCGGGTGTCCCACACCGGCACGGTGCGCCCGATCGGCTCGAGAGCGGAGACCCCCTCCATGCCCTGGATGAAGAGGCACGCGCCGGCGATGCCCACCGTACCTTCCGGGATGCGCCGTCCGGGCGCGCCGCCGCGCCGTGCCCTCAGCCGATGGCGGGGATCCAGAGCAGCGGTCACCGGAGAGCCCGGGCAGGGATTTCCAAGCCCCATCACGAGATGGCGGGCGCCGACCACGATGCGCCGGACATCCTCCCCGCCGTCGAGGCCGTTGGCCCGGCCGAGGTCTTCCAGGCCGGCGCCAGGCGCTTCGCGACTCGCGGCGAGCTCGCGCGCGATGCCGCCGTCGTTGCGAGCCGCAGCCGACGTCGCCTCCCCATCGCTCCAGCAAAGGGGCAGATGGACGGTGCGGGTCGCGAGGCGAAGGCCCGCCGCGCTTCCGATCGTCTCCTCGAACTGTTCGAGGGCACCCAGCAGTACCGGAGCCGGAAGCCGCGCCGGATCGAAGTGCACCTGCAGGGAGCGCACTCCCGGCGTCACGTCGAGGATGCCGCGCAAGCCGCCGGCCCGGCGCGCACCTTCGACGACTTCGAGAAGGACCTGCACGCGGATTCTCAACTCGAGATCGAGAGCCGCGGGGCCGTACTCGACCAGGACGCATCGGTCACCCGACCGACGCCAGGTCGTCTCCGGCCTGCCGGCGGAGCCCGGCCGTCGCGACAGCACGCCGTCGTCGAGGGGGCCGCGTCGCGAGGTGTGCATCGGCACATCCGCCGGGCGTTCGCTGGCGCCTCGCGAGTCGAGCCAGAGCCGGCGCTCGCGGTCGATCATCGTGGCTTCTTCGGCGCTCACCGCTCGGAAGGCGATCTTGTCGCCCGCCGAGAGCTGGCCGATCTTCCAGAGATCGGCGTGGATCACCACGGCAGGGCAGGCGAACCCGGCGAGACCCGGACCGTCGCGACCAACGAGGAAAGGTTCGTCGCCACGAAAGACGACGGCGCCGACACCCTGGGCCGTGTCGGGAAGGCCGGAAGGGTGAGATCCGGCGTCGCCGCCGTCGCGCCGGGCCCACTGCGGTCGCGGTCCGAGGAGACGGATGCCGCTGCGATCCGAATCCGGATGCACCTCGAAGGTGCGCGAGTAGAACGACTCGACGTCGGTGTCGGTGAAGTACTCGGGGGCCGTGTGCGGGCCGTCGATCACGCGAAGTTCCCAGCGGTGGCCGTAGTGCTGCGCCATCGCCGCCGCGCGCCGATCCCCCAGCGCTTCGTCCGGGGCAGTCAGGGTTCCCAGGGGCAGGGCGTCGCCCGACACGACGGCGCCGCCCTCGAGGCCACCCAGGCGGGAGGAGACACAGGTGGATCTCGAGCCGAGGAATCCGGGAACGTCGAAACCGCCCCGCACAAGAAGATAGCTTCGCGAACCCGGTCCGGTGACCGCGCCGAGACCCAGCACCTGCCCGGCGGAAATGCTCACTGCCGTCCACAGCGGGAGGTCCCGGCCGTCGATCGTCGCCTCGATCTTCGCTCCCGCCACGCAGACGACCACGTCGCAACCGAAGCGGATCGTCGGTCCGTGCTTCTCGATCTCGAGGCCGGCGACGCCCTCGCCGTTGCCGACGATGCGGTTGCCGATGCGCAGGGCAAGGTCGTCCATGGGACCGGACGGCGGCACACCGACGGCCCGATGGCCGACGCGCCCCGGCCAGTCCTGCACCGTGGTCCTGTCACCCGCTTCGAGGATCTCCGCGACCGCCTCCGCGGTCGGAAGCGAACCACGACCGGACGTGACCGAAGTCACGCCGTCCGCCCGCACACGATCATGCGCACTCGGCTGGGGCGGAACGCATGATGGAAATTGCCGATCTGCACGAACTCGACCTCGGACCCGGGGGCCGGTGAAGCAACGATCAGGCCAAGGCCGGTCGCGGCGGAAACCAGCGTGATTGATGCGTCGGCAATGACCGGACGGCGTGCATTTGCCCGATCGCGAAGCAGCAGGTGCACGACGGCTGGGCATGCCGCACCGCGGCGACGACTGCGCGATCGAAACCGGAAGCGGGGTTGCCGGCCGGCGCGACGGCCCGCGGCGCCTGGCGGGGGTCAGCCCGCCCGGCGGTAGCGGTCGCCGTCGGCCACGAGGCGCCCCCGGCGCATGCCGCGCGCCAGGTGCTGCTCGATGGTCCTCTTCTCCACCGCGTCCACGAAGGGCAGGCTCGCGTGCGGGGGATAGAGGAAGCGGTGGGCCACCATTTCCGCCATCGTTCGGGGAGCGGCGAGGTACTCCTCGATGGCCGCGTCCCTGTCGCCGATGCGACTGGCGAACTTGGCCAGCTTCGCCTCGAAGGTGGCCCTGTCCTCGAGAATTCCCACGTGATGGAACGACACCCACACCCTGGCGGGAATGGCGGCGATGCGCTCGAGGGAGACTTCGAAGTCGTCGAGGTCGGACCAGGCGTCCCCGTAGTAGGGGCCGAAACCGGTGAGGTCGATGTCGCCCAGGAACAGCAGGCCCTCGGGCTCGACCAGCAGTGCGCAGTGGCCGCGGGTGTGGCCGGGAAGATGGAAAGCGCGAATCGTCGAACCGCCGAGGTCGAAGACCTCGCCGTCCTCGTAACCCGTCGCGTCGGGACGCGGACTGAAGTGGAAACTGTCCACGAGCCAGTCCGCGAGCGGCGCCAGCGGCATGTCGTAGCCGTAGATGGCGAGCATGCCCTCCATGGAACGGATGCCGGCGACGTCCTCGCGGTGGGCCCTCACCTCGGCCTTCGGGAAGAGAAGAAGTCCCGCGGCATGGTCTTCGTGCACGTGGCTCAGCACGACGAGGTCGGCGCGGTCGCGGAACTCGTCCTTCCTGTCCACGAGGGCCAGCGACGGGTCGAGGACGGCTGTGCGCCGGCTGCCCTCGACGAGGATGGAGTTGCCGTGGGGGTACTTTCCGTTCTTGTCCCCGAGCACGACGGTGGCGTTGCCGAAGCGGCGGTCCATGGAGGCGAGTTTCGCGGGAGGCGCCTGCCGATGCCAGCAGCGAGCCTGTCCCCGGTGGTAGGGCCCGGCTTCGAGCTCAGGCTGCTTCGCCTTCGCGTAGCCCGGCCAGCGTCTTCAGGAGGTCGTCCATCTCCTGCTGGTCCTTCAGGAAGTACTTCGCGGAGGAAGCGCGGCACTCGCCCACGCGCACCCCGACGATGTTCGGGGCGGGGTCCAGGCGGAACACGTCCTCGTCGGTCACGTCATCGCCCACGTACAGGGCCGTCTCCGCACCCTCCACCGCCAGGAGTTCCAGAAGGGCATCGCCTTTGTGGGGCGCCCCCTCCGGAACGATATTGACCACGAGAATCCCGGCGACCGTCCGCACCGGAGTCGGCAGGGCAGCGACCGCGGCGTCGATGCGGCACCGCGCGGCGTCGCGATCCGGCGCGCCGCGGTAGTGGACGGCCAGCGAGAAACGCTTCTTCTCGACGTCGAGGCCGACGTGATCGGCCAGGTGC
>JBHEPB010000013.1:0-4949 GCA_046260515.1 Binatia bacterium | reverse complement strand
CGCGGCCTGCCCGACCGACGCCTTCCTGTCGAGCACCGTCACCTGCCGCGGCGATGCGGGCGCCTGCGACGTGGCCGAGGCCTGCCCCGGCGACGCCGCCGACTGCCCCGCCGACCTCTTCGAAGCGGAAGGCACGGGCTGCGGAAGCCCCACGGCGACGGCATGCAGCAACGCCGAAACCTGCGACGACAACGGCCAGTGCCAGCCGAACAACCAGCCGGACGGCACCCTCTGCCGTGCGGCGTCCGGCTCCTGCGACGTGGCCGAAACCTGCATCAGCGGAGCCTGCCCCGTCGATACCGTCCTGCCTTCTACCACCGAGTGCCGTGCCGCCGTCGGCTCCTGTGACGTCGCTGAAAGTTGCGACGGCGTGGACACCGACTGCCCGGCCGACGCCGTCGAGCCGTCCACCACCGTCTGTCGCGCTTCCGCCGGATCCTGTGACGTCGCCGAGAGCTGCGACGGAGTGGACACCGACTGCCCGGCCGACGCCGTTGAGCCGTCCACCACCGTCTGCCGCGGCGCCGCCGGATCGTGCGACGTCGCCGAGAACTGCGACGGCGTGGACTCCAATTGCCCGGCCGACAGCGTTGAGCCTTCGTCCACCGTCTGCCGCGCTTCCGCCGGATCCTGCGACGTCGCCGAGAACTGCGACGGCATGGAGGCCGACTGCCCGATCGACGCCGTCGAACCTTCGTCCACCGTCTGCCGCGCTTCCGCTGGATCCTGCGACATCGTCGAGAACTGTGACGGCGTGGACACCGACTGCCCGGCCGACAGCGTCGAGCCGTCGTCCACCGTCTGCCGCGGCGCCGCGGGCGCTTGTGACATCGCAGAGAACTGCGACGGAGCGGGAGCCGCCTGCCCCGCCGACGCGCTCCAGCCCTCCACCACCGTCTGCCGCGGCTCGGCCGGCGTCTGCGACGTCGCCGAAAGCTGCGACGGCGTGGATTCCGACTGCCCGGCCGACCAGCTCCAAGGCTCCGCGACCGTATGCCGCACTTCGGCCGGCGCGTGTGACGTCGCCGAGAACTGCGACGGCGCAGCCGCCGAATGCCCGGCCGACGCCTACGCGGCGGAGGACACTTCCTGCGGCAGCCCGAGCCAGAGCGCCTGCGACAATCCGGACAGCTGCGACGACAACGGCAACTGCCTGGTGAACAACGAGCCGGACACCACGCTGTGCCGGGCTTCGGCCGGGACCTGCGACGTTGCCGAAAACTGCGACGGGCTGGGCAGCTGCCCCGCCGACGAGGTCGCCCCCTCCAGCACCGAGTGCCGCGCTTCGGCCGGCGCCTGCGACATCGCAGAGAACTGCGACGGCGTGGACGCCAACTGCCCTGCCGATGCCGTCGAACCTTCCACGACCGTCTGTCGCGGTTCCGCCGGAGCCTGCGACGTCGCCGAAAACTGCGACGGGGTAGCCGCCGCGTGCCCGGCCGACGCCGTCGAACCTTCCACCACCGTCTGCCGCGGCTCCGCCGGAGTCTGCGACGTCGCCGAAAACTGTGACGGCGTGGCCGCCGGCTGCCCGGTCGATACGGTGGAACCTTCCACGACCGTCTGTCGTGGTTCGGCCGGAACCTGCGACGTCGCGGAGAACTGCGACGGCGTGGACGCCGACTGCCCGGCTGATGGGGTCGAAGCTTCCACCACCGTCTGCCGCGCCTCGGCAGGGGCCTGCGATGTCGTCGAGAACTGCGACGGCGTCGCCACCGACTGCCCGGCCGACGTGGTCGCTACCACGCTCACGATCTGCCGCACCGGGGCCGGTGTGTGCGACGTGGAGGAGACCTGCAACGGAGCTACCGTCGATTGTCCGGCCGACGCCGTCGCCACCACACTCACCGTTTGCCGCGCCGCCGACGGCGCCTGCGACATCGCCGAGAACTGCGACGGCATCGCCACCGACTGCCCCGCCGAGGAGGTCCAGCCCGCCGCTTTTGTGTGCCGTGCCGGCTCCGGCGACTTCTGCGATCCGGACGAAGTCTGCGACGGCAGCGGTGCCGCCTGCCCCGCCGATGACTTCGAGGAGGCCGGAACGCCGTGCCGCGCCTCGGCCGGCGAGTGCGACGTGGAGGAAACCTGCTCCGGATCCGCCGGCCAGGCCTGTCCTGCCGACGGGTTCGTGTCGTCGGCCACCGTCTGCCGCATGGAGGCCTTCGAATGCGACGCGGCCGAAAACTGCGCCGGCAGCGCGGCCGACTGCCCGGCGGACGTACTGGACCCGGTGGGAACGGCCTGCACCGACGACGGCAACGTCTGCTCGGACAACACGTGCAACATCAACGGCGTGTGCGTAGCCACCGCCAACCAGGCTCCCTGCGAGGACGGCAACCCCTGCACGGAAGACGACACCTGCTTCGGCCAGGTCTGCCAGCCGGGCGGCCCGGCCAGCTGTGACGACGGCAGCGCATGCACCACCGACAGCTGCGACGAGGGCCTCGGCTGCGTGAACGAAGTGGAGATGCGCGATCCCGGCTCCTGCTTCGAAGCCGGATGGGGGCGCGTGCGCGTGACGGAATCGAACCTGCTGAAGGTCCGCTCCCTCAAGTGGCTGTGGCGCCGCGGGGGAGCGGTGGACCCGGGCATGCTCGGCGACCCGCGTACCACCACCGACTACGGGTTGTGTATCTTCGACCAGTCGGGCGGCGAGACCAGGTTGGCCGGTTCCCTGGACGTTCCGGCCAGTTTCGACCTCTGGAGGAGCAAACCAGGCTCGGCCAAGTACCGGGACAAGAAGGGCACCGTCGATGGCGTGTCCCTGGTCCACGGCCGCGCCGCCCTCCAGCCCGGGAAGTCGAGCTTCCGCCTGAAGGCCAAAGGCACCAACCTGGACATGCCGGCGCCGGCAAACGCCAGCGTCTGGTTCGAACAGTCGCCCTCGCTGGTCATCCAGCTCGTCAACGACGTGGGCGCCTGCTGGATGACGGAGTTCCTGCCTGAGGACGCGAGCAAGAACACGCCCGCCAAGTACCGCGCCAAGTACCGGAACTGATCCCGGCACAAGGGCAAGGGGGGCGGGACCGCAGGGTCCCGCCCCCCTTCTCATGACTGGGGGGCCTCCTCACCCGCCCGTCCGTGGGTAGGAGCGGAATCCATCCTTAGTACTACCCGCTGGGGCAGGGCACCTTTGAGTGCGTCATCAGCATTTGACTCGTTTCTTCCGGACGTGAGACAAGGCGGCACCGCCACGCAGCGCGTGATTCCCGAAGGAAGGAGGCAAGGGGGCTTCCACGGAACGGGGATTCCGGCGGCAGGGGGAGGGGAAAGATGGTTCTTTAGCGTGTGGTCCAGTCGGCCGAGGGGAATCGGCCGGCCGGTTCGTGCTCTTGTTCAGCACCATCGTCACTTCCATGCTCGGGACGCATCCTCGTCGCGCCCCACCCTGTCCACCGACTCGCGCCTTCGTGGCCTGAGGAATTCCGCAACGTCGTTTCACTCTGCGCAGTGAGACCTCGAAGCGGCCAGGCAATCGTCCTTGAGAAGGACAGGGGGTCCCGAATGAACGTCTCTACTGCATCCGCCAGCCGCTGGTCCCGTCTTCGTCCGCGCCGCCTCCTCGCGGCCCTGGCCCTCGCGGGGCTCGCAGCGCCGCTGCTCTGGGCGGTTCCGTCCGCCCACGCGGCGGTCGGATTCAACTTCGCTTCCTCCACCAACTCGGAAGCGGATCCCTTCTCCTTCTCCCACACCACCGCGGGTGTCGACCGACTGCTTACGGTGTGCGTCGCCGTAGAGAACAACGTCGCGGTCAGCGGCATCACGTTCAACGGTGTGGCCCTGACCCAGTTCTTCTCCCTGAATTCCGGCGGCGATCTCAGGGTCGAATTGTGGCGACTGGTCAATCCTCCGGTCGCGACGGCCAACGTGGTCGTCAACATGGCGGAAGGGAAGAAGGTGGTGGCAGGCGCCCTCAGCTTCACCGGCGTCGACCAGACCACCCCCATCGACATTCCGGCAGTTTCCGCTTCCAACAGCGCAACAGGCCCGAACGTCAGCGTCGCCAGCGCCGTCGACGACATGGTGGCCGACTGCCTCGGGACCAAGAAGAATCCCACCACCGCGCCCACCGTCGGTGCCCTGCAAACCTCTCGCTGGAACCGGGAGCAGGGCGGCTCCATTCGCGGCACCGGCAGCACCGAGCCGGGAGCAGCCGGCAACGTGACCATGAGTTGGACGGTCCCGACGGGAGGGAACCCGTCCATCCTGGCCGGCTACAACATCAACGCGGCCGTCAACAACTGCGGCAACGGCGTCCTCGACGGCGGCGAAAGCTGCGACAACGGCGTCTCCAACGGCACCGCCGGCAACTGCTGCAGCGGCACCTGCACCTTCCAGCCCAGCAGCACCGTCTGCCGCGCCTCGGCCGGAGTGTGCGACCTGGCCGAGAACTGCACCGGCGGCAGCGGAAGCTGCCCGGCGGACAGCTTCGAAGCCTCGACGACCACTTGCCGTACTTCGGCCGGAGTCTGCGACGTGGCCGAGACTTGCACCGGCAACGCCGCCGCCTGCCCGGCGGATGCTTTCCAGCCGTCGTCCGTCACGTGTCGCGGCGACGCCGGTATTTGCGACGTGGCCGAAGTGTGCCCGGGCAATTCGGCCGCATGCCCCGCCGACGCTTTCGCGTCGGACGGATCCTCCTGCGGAAGCCCCATGGCCAACGCCTGCACCGCCGCCGACTCCTGCGACGGCAACGGGCAGTGCCAGACGAACCATGAGCCGGACGGAACCGTCTGCCGCGCGGCCGCCGGATCCTGCGATACCGAGGAGACGTGCGTGGACGGCGCCTGCCCCGCGGACTCCGTGCTGGGTACCAACACCGTGTGCCGCGCCTCGGCCGGCTCCTGCGACGTCGCGGAGAACTGCGACGGCGTGAGCCCCGCCTGCCCGGCCGATGCGGTCGAGGACACCGACACCGTTTGCCGCAGCTCGGCCGGTGTCTGCGACGT
>JBHEPB010000197.1:0-11256 GCA_046260515.1 Binatia bacterium | reverse complement strand
GGTTCGATCGGCGGCAGCCGAGGCGGCAGCGGCGGCGGGTTCTCGCGCTCCGGCGCGGCCTCGGGCGGCAGCTTCTCATCGCGCTCGGGTTCGCGTCCGTCCGGGTCCGCTTCGCGTCCGACGGGAGCGGCTCAACGCCCGACCGGGGCGACGTCTCGTCCCACTGGCGGCACCCAGCGCCCGACGGGCACCACGCAGCGTCCTACGGGCTCGTCGTCGTCGCGGCAGGCTGCGGCTCCGGGGGCATCGTCGCGCCAGGGAACGACGGCGCACAAAAGCGCAGCCACCCCAACCCAGCGACAGGGAACGGCTTCCGCGAGCCAGGGCCAGCGCCAGGGCACCGCGACGAGCAAGAGCGCGACGACCCAGCGCCAGGGCACCGCTTCCGCGAGCCAGGCCGAACGGCAGGGCGCCAATCCCGACAACGTCCAGGCCCGCCAGGACGGACGGACCGACCGCTCGGGCAACCGCCAGGAAGGATCCACCGACCGCACCCAGGCCCGCCAGGATGGCGCCAGCGATCGGGCCGACGACCGCAACGACACCATTCAGCAGAACAACTACTACGGCGGGAACAACTACTACGGTGGCGGTTACTACCACGACGACTGGGACGGCGAGGATGTCGCCGTGGGCCTGGCCGTGGGCATGGTGGTGGGTGCCGCGGTGGCCACGGCGGCCCAGCCGGTCTCGACTACGACGGTGATCAACAACACCGCTCCGGCGGCGGTGGCGACGCTGCCCTGCCAGGCCCAGGTCGTGAACGTGAACAATGCGACCTACTACCAGTGCGGCGGAAACTACTACCAGGAAGCCTACGGTCCCGACGGTGTCACCTACGTTCCCGTCCCGGCTCCGTGATCCAGCGCCGGGAAAAGGGGAGCAAGAGAGGAAGAAGTCCCGCAGGGCGGGATCGGAGGGCCTGAGCCCGGCGCCTCAAGCGAAGCGCCCGCGAACGGCGAGCAGCGCTGCGAGGCGGCGCGCGATCACCATCTCTTCGTTGGTGGGGATCACCCAGGTCGCCACGCGGCTTTGCGGCTTCGAGATCCTTCTGGCTTGGCGCGCATCGCGCGTGTTCGCTTCGTCGTCCAGCTCGAGACCCAACCAGGCGCAAGCGTGGCCGAGGCGGCGGCGGATTTCCGCCGAGTGTTCGCCAATGCCGGCGGTGAAGACGAGGGCGTCCACGCCGCCGAGCACTGCGGCGAGCGCTCCGACGTGCTTGGCCGCTTCGTACACGAAGTAATCCACCGCCAGGCGGGCAGCGGGTTCGGGATTGCCGATCAGCTTGCGCATGTCGTTGCTGATGCCGGAGATGCCAAGGAGCCCCGACTGCTCGTAGAGCATCTTCTCGACCTCGACCGCGGACAGACCCAGGGTCCGGAACAGGTAGAGCACGACCCCCGGATCGAGCGAGCCCGGCCGCGTGCCCATGCACAAGCCGTCGAGCGCGGTGAAGCCGAGGGTGGTCTCGACGCTCTTTCCGTTCTCCAGCGCGCAGAGGCTCGCCCCGCTGCCGAGGTGGGCGACGAGGACGCGGCCGCCGGCGATCTCCGGCGCAACATCGGGAAGCGCGGACGCGATGTATTCGCACGAGAGGCCGTGGAAGCCGTAACGCTGCACGCCGCCGTCGCGGATGGACTTGGGCAGCGGCACGAGCTCGGCCACCGGCGCGCGGCCGCGGTGAAAGCTGGTGTCGAAGCAGGCGACCTGGGCAACACCGGGAAAGCGTTTCCCCGCCGCTTCGATGGTGGTGAGGTTGAGGGGCTGGTGCAGGGGGGCCAGGGGAACCAGCGCGCGCAGTTCCTCGATGACCTCCGGCGTGACGAGGCAGGGGCCGGCGCGGCGCGCACCGCCGTGCACCACGCGGTGCCCGATGCCGACCACGCGCGCGCGGCCGCAGCGATCCCCGAGCCAGTCGGCGGCCGCTGCGAAGGCGCCTCCGGTCTCGATGGAGGTTCCCGCCACGGCCTCGTCCACGAGGGGGGCTTCCGCCTGGTCGCGGACCACCAGGCGGAGCGCAGCGCCGTCCACCTGCCCCTTCGCGTCCAGGTGCCAGGTTTCCGAATCCTGCCGGCGGTAGACGCAGAACTTGAGGCTCGAGGACCCGGCGTTGAAGACGAGGATGCGCTCTTCCATGCCCGTCACGATCCGCCGAGGGCAGCGCGCAACTCGCGTGCTTCCCTCACTTCGGCAAGGCCGGCGGCATCCTCGAACCCGTTGCAGGCGCCGTCGAGGGCCGCGCGGGCTTCGTCCGGGCGCCCGCGGCGGTGGAGAAGGCGCGCCAGGCTGGTGGCGGACACGAGTTCGTTCCAGCGCGCTCCGCGGCGGCGGGCAACCGCGACGGCGTGGAGGAAGTCGGTTTCGGCGGCCGTGGCGTCTTCGTCCGAAGCCCCGTCAGCGATGCGCAACTCGCCGCGCAGCCGGTGCAGCTCGGATTCGAAGTGGCGCTCGTTCGAGCGCTGCAGGCAGGCCAGGCCTTCCTCGACGAAGGCGTCGGCGCCCGGCATCTTCCGCCGCAGCATCTCGTCGGCCAGCAGGCAGCAGTAAGCCGTGCGGTCGAGGTAGACCGGCTGGCGCGCCTGGCGCTCCAGCGACTCCCTCATCCTCTTCACGCCTTCGTCGCTGCGTCCCTGGCGCGACATCAGCAGGCCGCGCAGGAAACGGGCCCTCTCGATCCAGGCGGCGGCGCCGATGCGGTCGGCCAGGGAAAGGGAGCGCTCCACCAGGGCCAGCGCGGCGTCGTCGTCCCTCAGCATGGCCAGGGCGTAGGCGAGCAAGGGGATGACGGCGGCGTCCGGCGAGCCGTCGGCGCGATGTCCGCCGTGGCCGGCCTCGTCCACCAGGCGTCGCGCCTCGGCGGGGCGTCCCGTGTGAACCGACAGCAGGGCAAGATGGGACAGGGACATCGAGTGGAAGTCCCATCCGTACGTTTCCTGGGACCTGGCCGAATGTCGCAGGCAGGACTCGAAGTGGGCCGCAGCCTCGGCAAGATCGCCCAGGCGGTAGGTGGCGCAGGCGACGGCAAACTCGGCCGACTTCAGCATGAAGGGATGCTGCTGGAGTTCGGCGACGGCCAGCAGGCGCCGCCCGATCTCTTCGGCCTCCTGGTAGCGCCCCGTGTAAAATCGGTTGGAGAAGATGCCCATGCTGGCGAGGAAGGCCTCGCGGCCGTCCTCGGCGGCGACGGCCAGCGACAGCACGCGTTCGCACAGCGCGTTGGTCTCCGCGTCCACCACGGCCGCCGCCAGCTGGCGGGCCTCGGCCAGGTCCATGGTGGCCACCAGGCGCCGGCGCCGATGGTCGGGGAGGCCCGGGTTGCGTTCGACCAGGTCGAGGATCTGTTCGCGGATCACGATCACGTCGCGCGGCGCCGGGATGCTCTGCACGGAAGCGGCAGCGCGCTGGAGATGGAGGATGGCCGCGGCGGGATCCTCGGCCATGGCGTAGTGGAGGGCGAGCTGCACGGCCACCGCGTCGCTGCCCTCGGGATACTCGCGCTCGAGTTGTTCGGCGGCGGCGAGGTGGAGGCGGCGCAGCCGCATCGTCGGGATGCGGTCGTGCAGCACGCGCTGCACCATCGAGTGCACGAACGCGAATCGTCCCGAGCGCGAGTCGGCACGGCCGGCGGGCCTCAGGATCTGACCGCGGCGGGCCAGGCTGCGACAGGCTTCCTCGGCTTCTTCTTCGGAGAGTCCGGCGAGGGAGGCGACGGTGGAGGCGGCGAACTCGGCCCTCAGCACGGACCCGGCCTCGGTGAGACGGCGCTCCACCGGCGAGAGGCGGTCGAGCTGTCGTTCGACGAGTTCGCGCAGGCTGTCCGGGACGAAGTCGCGAAGCTCGCGCGGCGAGCCCTGGGGCCGCCAGCGCCCGTCTTCTCCCGCGGTGAGGATTCCCCTTTCGATCAGTTCATCGACGACGATGCGGACGAAGAGGGGGTTGCCCGCCGTCTGGTGGTGGATCCACCAGGAAAGCTCGGGGTCGAGGTCGAGGCCGCCGCAGCGCTGCCCGAGGTAGGCCTGCAGGACCTCCGGCGTGAAGGGTTCGAGGAGAATCTCGCCGGCCAGGCCGCGGCTCGTCAGTTCGGTCCGGGCCGTGAGCGCGGGATGCTCGGACACCAGCGCGTCGGCCGCGCGCATGGTGAGCACCAACATCAGTCGCGCCGGATCGCGTCGGCGGGCCAGCAGGTTGCAGGCGTCGATGGTGGCGAGGTCGGCCCAGTGGACGTCCTCCAGCACCAGCACCAAAGGGCGCTCGCGCGAGAACTCCTCGAAGACCGTGGCGATCTCCCTCAGCATGCGGGCCGGCGTGATCGAACTGTCGGCGGGTAGCGGCGCGCCGTCGCCGAGGGAAGGAATCTGTCGCAGCCAGGTCGGCGCGTGCGTACGCAGCGCGGCGACGATCGCCGGCCCGACTTCGCGGTGGCGGGCCAGCCTCTCGAAGGATTCGAGGAAGGGGCGGTAGGGTTCGTGCTGGCCGAACGACTCGATGCACTGGCCGCAGGCGGACAGCGCGGTCCCGTCCTTCTCCAGCCCGGCGAGGAAGGCGTCCACGAGGGTGCTCTTGCCGCCCCCGGCTTCGCCGGTGACGAACACGACCTGGCGCACGCCGGCGGCGGCGCGGGCCAGGCATCGCTGGAGGGTGGCCATGTCGCCGTCGCGCCCGACGAGGTGAAGGGAGGTCTCGAGGGCGGCCCGGGAGGCATCCGCGGCGGTCTCCGCCGCGGCGGGGGCCGAGAGGATGGAGGCGCCGCCGATCCAGCGGAAGCCGCGGCGCGGAACGGTTTCGATGAAGCGGGGACTGTTGCGGTGGTCGCCGATGGCCACCCGCAACTCGGTGATCGACTTGTTGAGGATGCCCTCGGCCACGGCCGTGTCGGGCCAGACGGCGTCGAGGAGCTCACTCTTGGTGACGAGGACGTCCGGGCGCCCGAGAAGGTAGCAGAGGACGGCCCAGGTCTTGGGCCTGAGGGCGACGGCTTCGTCCCCCCGCCACAGCCGCTCCTCGACCGGATCGATGCGGATGGTCGCGGGGGACCCTGGGAAATCCCTTTCCATGCTGGGAGCCGGACACTTGGGGAACTCCCCGCACGAGTCAACCGGGGGCCCGCCGGGGGGGACGGTGGGGCGCCGCCGGGGCGTGCGTCGGACTGCTGTCGCGCCGTTTTCCCTGTGCGTTCGCCCTTTTCCGGCCGAAATTTCGCGTCGGCCCTGCTGCGGCACTTGACGCCGGTGGGGACGTTGACGTACACGATGGGGGCCGGTGGGTAGCAATGGGGTTCGGTGGATTCCTCTCCTATTGCGAGTCGGTCGGGGTTTCGCCGCCAGTCGCGAAAGCGCAGGCGGTGGTGGTTGTGTGGGCTGCCCACCGGTCCTTTCTGAAGCGGTCGTCTCACGAGGGTGAGCCGGCCGCGGGGGTTCCCAGGCAGTCCCGGCAGGCCTTCGATGTTTCGTGGCACGTTCTTCCACACGATTGACGACAAGGCGCGGGTAGCCATCCCGAGGAAATTCCGCGAGTTGCTGCCGGCCGGCCAGGGCGATCCCCGGGTCGTCGTCACCCGCTCCGTCGGCGGCGGTCCCCGTACCCTGGACGTCTATCCCATCACGGAGTGGCAGGCCCTCGAGGACCGCATCCGCCAGATGCCCCAGTTCCAGGACCGCACCCGCACCTTCAAGCGCCTCTATCTCCACCCCGCCCAGGAACTCGTCCTCGACGCCCAGGGCCGCATCCTGCTTCCCCAGGACCTGCGCGCATCCATCTCCCTTACCAAGGAAGCCGTCTTCACGGGCGACCTCGAAAAGTTCCTCATCTGGTCGAAGGAGGACTGGGAGCGCCAGAAAGACGCCGACGAGAGCGCCGGCGAGCCTGTTTCCTTCGACGACTTCGGCATCTGAGGGGAGGCGCGACGGTCTTGCCTGCGCACGATCAGCACGACGGGCCGCAGACGGCAGGACCTCCGAACGGCGCGGGGACCGCGCCTGGCTCGAACGGCGCGGGGACCGGCTCTCCCGATCGGGAGCGCCTCGGCCGCCACGTGCCGGTGATGGCCGACGAGATCGTCGAGGCCGTCCTTCCCCGCCAGGGCCGCCGCTTCGTGGACGCCACGGTGGGAGAGGGTGGGATGAGCGAACTGGTCCTGGAGGCCAGCAATCCCCACGGTGAACTTCTCGGCATCGACTGGGACGACGCCGCCCTGGAACTTTCGCGGACGAGGCTGGCCCGTTTCGGCGGCCGCGTGCGCCTGGTTCGCGACTCCTTCGCCAATCTCAGGGTGGTTCTCTCGGACGCCGGCTGGGGCGAAGGGGCGGACGGTATCCTCGTGGACCTCGGCGTCTCCACCCTGCAGCTCGGCCGCGACGACCGCGGCTTTTCCTTCCAGGCCGACGCGCCCCTGGACATGCGCATGGACCGCCGTTTGCCCGAGACCGCGGCCGACCTGGTGGCCGAGCTCCCCGAAAAGGAACTGGCCGACCTCATTTACAAGTACGGGGAAGAGAGGGCCTCGCGCCGCATCGCCTGGCAGATCGTCCGGCGCCGCCAGGCGGCTCCCATCCTGACCACCTCCGCGCTCCGCGAGGCGGTGCGCGCCGCCGGCGTGAAAACCAAGCCGGGCATCGACCCGGCCACGCGCACCTTTCAGGCCCTGCGCATCGCCGTCAATCGCGAACTCGACCAGATCGAGGCCCTCCTGGACCGCGGCTGGGAACTGCTGAGGCCCGGAGGTCGCCTGGCCATCCTCAGCTACCACTCCCTCGAAGACCGCATCGTCAAGCAGGCCTTCGCCATGTGGTCGGCCGACTGCTTGTGCCCGCCGCGCCAGCCCGTCTGCAACTGCGGTTGGAAGGCCAAGGTGCGGCGCGTGACGCGCGGCAAGCAGAAACCGACCGACGAAGAGATCGAACGCAACCCGCGCGCTCGCAGCGCGGGCCTGCGCGTCGTAGAAAGGCTAGCCGCATGAGCACCACCAACCGCGCCGCCACCCACGAACGACCGGACTTCGTCGAACTGCTGACGCGCCAGGGCGTCCTCGATCCCGAGGAAGCCGGGCTGAGGCGCGCCTTCCTGGTTCGCCTGGTGGTGTTCACGCTGCTGCTCGCCGGTCACGTGTGGGTGAGCGCGCAGAGCCGTGAACTCGGCTACCACGGCGAAGCGCTCGCCCGCCTCATCCACCGCCTCGACCAGGAAACCGTCGAGCTCGAGGACGCGGTCGCGCGCGAATCGCGTCCGGCCCTGCTCGCCTCGCGCGCCGTGGAACTCGGCATGCAGAAGCCCGCGCACGGGCAACTCCGGCGCCTCGATGCGAAGCCGTAACCGTTTCAGTTTCAATCTCGCGGTAATCGGCGGGTTCTGCGCTCTGGCCGGCGTGTCGCTGGTCGCGCGGATGTACCACCTGCAGGTGGTCAAGGGCGACCACTACCGCCTGGTCTCCGAGAAGACCAAGTGCAAGGACCGCATCGAGCTCGCCTACCGCGGCCCCATTGTCGATCGCAACGGCGTGGTGCTGGCGACGACGACCTCCGCGGCCAAGGTCTCGCGCGGCGGCGGCTACCGCTACGACTCTTCCCACGCCGGAATGCTCGCGCCGCTGCTCGGCGTCGAGCCCGCCTCCCTCGACTCGCGCCTGGCTCAGGGCGGCGAGGCCTTCCGCTGGCTTTCGCGCGGAGTGGACGAGGACGTCTCCACGGCCATCCGCAACCTGCGCATCCCCGGCGTGGAGGTTCACCAGAGCCAGGAGCGCAGCTATCCCCAGGGCGCCACGGCGGCCCACATCATCGGCTTCGTCGGCGCCGATTCGGACGGCCTCGAGGGCGTCGAGAAGCGCTTCGACAAGGAGATCAAGGGCGCGTCCACCACCGTGCACGTCTGCCGCGACGTGACCGGCCGCGTCTTCCTCAGCAACAGCGAGGACACCGGGCTCAACCGCGGCGGCACCGCTTACCTTACGCTCGACGCCACCCTGCAGAGCATCGCCGAGATGGAGCTGGCCAAGCAGGTGGAGAAGACCCACGCCACCGCCGGCGCGGTGGTGATGATGGATCCGAAGACCGGCGAGATCCTCGCCCTGGCCAACGTGCCCACCTTCGATCCCAACGACGTGGACGCCAGCGAGCAGGCCGCGCGCCGCAATCGCGTGGTGACCGACCTGTTCGAGCCGGGCTCGACGATGAAACCCTTCGTGGTGGCCGCCGCCATGGAAGACGGGCTGATCAAGCCCGAGGACAACTTCCACTGCGAGAACGGCCGCCTGATGGTGCCCGGCTGGCGCCGTCCCATCCGCGACCACCACGGCTACGGCAACCTGAGCGTCTCGGACGTGATCCGCGTCTCCAGCAACATCTGCTCGGCCAAGATCGGCTGGATGCTCGGCCCCAAGCGCCTCTACGAGTACCTGAACGCCTTCGGCTTCGACCGCCTCACGCACATCGAGATGGTGGGCGAGCGCCGCGGCATGGTGCTGCCTCCGGAGAAGTGGAAGCAGATCAACACCACCACCATCAGCTTCGGCCAGGGCATCAGCGTCACCGCCCTCCAGCTGGCGTCGGCCTACGCCACGCTGGCCAACGACGGCGTGCGCATGCAGCCGCGCATCGTGCGCAAGATCACCGACCAGTACGGCACGGTGACCCGCGACTTCCCGCTCCAGGAAGAGAGGCGCGTGATCAGCGTGGACGTGGCCCGCAAGATGCGCCGGATGATGGCCGCCGTGGTCAGCCGCGAGGGCACGGCGGCGGCCGCGATCATCGACGGCGTGCCGGCTGCCGGCAAGACCGGCACCGCGCAGAAGGCCGAGAACGGCCGCTACAGCGAGAGCCGCTGGCTGGCCTCCTTCGCGGGGTTCCTGCCGGTGGAAGATCCCCGCGTGGTGATCGTCGTGATGGTGGACGAGCCCAAGGGGATCCACTACGGTGGACTCATCGCCGGGCCCGTCTTCAAGTCCATCGCCGAGGCCAGTCTCGACTACCTCGGCATCGAGCGCGAGTTGCCGCCGCCAAGCGACAAGCTCGACGACTTCTTTGACGCTTACGACGACACCACGCCGGACGACGCCCCGGAGGAATCGGCGCGAAACGCCCCTCCCCCAACCCTTCCGGGGGCCATGCCCGACCTTCGCGGCCTTCCCCTTCGCACCGCGATGCGAAGGCTGGCCTCCCTCGGCGTGGACGTGAAGGTCCAGGGGCACGGATTCGTCGTCTCCCACCATCCCTCCCCCGGGGACGCCCTCGACCCGGCGGCGCCGGTGCAACTCCAACTCGCCGCCACGCTGTGAGGGCGGCTCCAGTTGCGCTGACTGTCCTCGTTGACCGGGCCCGCCGGCGCGGCCTTGTCGCGACCCTTCACGATCCCGAGGAGAAAGCGGCCACCATCTCGATCCGCGGCGTGCGCCTCGACTCGCGCCTCATCGAAGTGGGCGATCTCTACTTCGCGTTGCCTGGTTCCCGCGTGGACGGATCCGTCTTCGTGGCCGACGCGCGGCGGCGCGGCGCCGCGGCGGTGGCCTGCGACCCGGCTCACGTTCCCGAGGACCTTCCCGCCGTCGTCATCGACGACGTTGCCTCGGCCTGCGGCTACCTCACCTCGGCGTTCTGGCAGGATCCGTCGGACTCGGTCGAAGTGGTCGGCATCACCGGCACCAACGGCAAGACGAGTTGCACTTACCTTCTCGAAGCGGTGTGGAAGGCCGCCGGCCGCCGTCCCGGCGTGATCGGCACCATCTCGCAGCGCTGCGCCGCCTTCGACAGGCCGTCGGCGATGACGACGCCGTCGCAGGTGGACCTGCAGGCCCTGCTGGCCGAGATGCGCGCGACCGGTACCGACGCGGTGGCGATGGAGGTCTCCTCCCATGCTCTCGCCCAGCGCCGCGTGGCCGGCTGCCGTTTCCGCGCCGCCCTGTTCACCAATCTCACCCGCGACCACCTCGACTACCACGACACCGAGGACAGCTACTTCGCGGCCAAGGCCTCGCTCTTCCGCGAGTGGCTGGTGCCGGGCCACGGCGTGGCGGTGCTCAACGCCGACGATGCGCGGGTGGCGAAGCTGGCCGGCGAGCTTTCGCGCCACGACGTCTGGACGGTCTCGACGACGCCCGGGGTGCCGGCGCGCGGCTACGTGGTCTCGGCCAGCTGCACCCTGGCCGGCATCGAGGCGGTCTTCGACCTGGAGGGGGACCGCCTGTCGATCCGCTCGCCGCTGGTCGGTGCCGCCAACCTTTGCAATCTCTTGAGCGTGGCCGCGCTGGCGATGGGAACCGGCGTGCCTGCGGAGGCCATCCGGGCCGGTCTTGCCGGCTGCCGGGCGGTGCCGGGCCGCATGGAGAAAGTGCTGCCGGCCAGGCCCGTCGTGGCTTCGCCTCCACCCTTCGTCCCCGCCGTTCCGCGACCGGCCACGCCGGTCCTTCGATCCGTGCCCTTCGGCCGCGCATCCCAGTTCCTGATGAGGCCCCCGGCGCCGGCGCCGCGACCGGCGCCGGCGCCTCCCCGTCCGCCCGAACCCGTTCGCAGCCAAGCGGCCGGCGAGGACGAAACGGCCGGTCTTCCGATTGTCTTCGTCGACTACGCCCACACGCCCGATGCCCTCGAGCGCAGCCTGCGGGCCCTGGCCGGCGAGGTGGCCGGGCGTGTCATCGTCGTTTTCGGGTGCGGCGGCGACCGCGACCGCGGCAAACGTCCCCTCATGGGACGCATCGCCGCCGAGCTGGCGAAGGTCGTTATCCTCACCTCCGACAATCCCCGTAGCGAAGAGCCCCACGCCATCCTCGAGGAGATCGAGATCGGACTCGGTGCGCGGCTGGTGCGGCGCAGCGCCGCCGAACTTGCCGAGCCCGGCACCGGCGGCTATCTCGTCGAAGCGGATCGACTCGTCGCCATCGAGACCGCGATCACGATCGCAGCGCCCGACGACCTGGTTCTCGTTGCCGGCAAGGGACACGAGGACTACCAGGAGATCGCCGGCACGAAGCGGCACTTCGACGATCGCGAGGTTGCCCGTACCATGCTCGCGCGGCGACGCGACCAGGCAAGTCGAGCAAGTGGATGAGGCGGAGGGGGAGGTTGTGGAAGTCATCGAGGGACCCATCGAAAGGAAGGGCGAGTGAGCCGCCGGGAAATTGAGGGCGGTCGCGACCTCGCGCGCGCGGCCACCCTCGGGCAGGCCGCCTCGGCGATGCAGGCCGGGCTGGCGGGCAACGCTTCGGCCACGTTCACCCGCGTCAGTACCGACAGCCGCACGGTCGCCGCCGGCGACCTCTTCTTCTGCCTGAAG
>JBHEPB010000007.1:0-5506 GCA_046260515.1 Binatia bacterium | reverse complement strand
CGGTAGTTTTGAGTCTCACTGTCGGTGGCCTTTCCTCGTGTGTTTCTGGAGTGTGGTAACAACAGAATAGCACGGGGAAAGGCCTTTCTTTTGCTCAGGTCACGACAGATGTGCGGAGAAATTTCGTCGGATTGGGGCTAGCTCTCCGCGAACTTCACGAGTGTGGCGAAGCGGGTGACGATGGGGCCGTAGTCCGTCGGCTGCTGGTCGGAGAGGACATCCTCCGGCGCGGGACGGAACCAGGGCTGGGCGCTTCTCATCCAGATGTGCCCCGCCGGCCTCACCCAGGAAGTGTCGTCGAGCGTGCCGGCCCGCAGGCTGTACATGCCGATGCTCGGGACCTGGCCATTGACGATGCGCGTGCCGCAGGCGCCGCAGAACAGCCCGAAACGCGTGTTCCCCGCCTCCGACGTCCACTCGAAGCGGGACGGCTCGCCGCACGTGAACGTCACCGCGCTCTCCAGCACGGCGGCCGACAGCACGAAAGCGCTGCCCGTCTGCTTCTGGCAGTTGGTGCAGTGGCAGGCGTAGATCATCAGGGGCGGGGCCGACAGCGAGTACTCGAGGGCGCCGCACTGGCAGCGGCCGGTGAGGGGCAGGGCAATGGTTGGCATGGCATCCTCCATGGGCCGACCGGAGCCGGGTTGACCGGGGCAGTCAAGCGAGGGGCGTTGCGGGTAGTGGCCCGGCCCACTACTTCCGCCGAACCGCAAGACGCGACGGCGACGGAGCTAGCGGCAGGCCCTCTTGTAGCAGGGAAGGGCCCGGTCGCAGTAGGAGCCGTAGGTCCACCGGTACTTTCCCGCCAGCTTGTAGGCGCAGCGCCTGTCAGTGGGATCCGACCGCCGGCACATCATGGCGAGGTCGGCCTTCGCGCACTGGATCTTCCACACCTTCGGATCGAGCTTCGGCCCGCATTGGTTCGCGCGGGGCACCATGGCTCGCGGTTTCGAAACCGCCGCGGGCTTCGCTACGTCCACTCCGCTTCCTGCGCCCTGCGGTTCCGGCGCGACGGCCGCGCCGCAGCCGACCAGCAGTGGGAGCAGCAGGCAGCAAAGCCAGAAATGCCGGGAACTCACGATGGGATCCTCCCCGTGGCGAGCCGGGCGCAAGGGCCGCCGAAGGTCGCTGACAGGGCAGCTTGGGCAGCCGACCTCAACGTGGCCACGCGAGCCTCCCCGTCAGGCAGGCGTCCGCAGACGCGGCAGCTTCGGACAAGCGTCATCGTCATGGAACGTCGCGTTTCGTACTTCGTCCCCGCGGCATTTGCACGGCGCCGGCGCGCCGGCCCTCGTGTGGATCTCCAACTGGGGGGCCTGTCGCCGGCGTTGCTGGCGCCACGGCGGCAAGACGGGTAAGCGCACCCTGAAGTCCACAACAGGAGCGAGAGGATGCCAAGAACCGGAAGATGCCACTGCGGCGCGATCCACTACCGGGTCGACGCGGAACCAAAGCACGTCGTGTTGTGCCACTGCGGCGACTGCCGCCGAAGCTCGGGGGCGCCGATGGTCGCCTGGGCGGCGTTCGCCGAGGAAGACCTGGTCGTCACGCAAGGCAGCCCCAAAACGATCAACTCGTCCGGCGCGGCGATGCGAAGTTTCTGTGCCGACTGTGGCTCGGGACTCTTCTACCGAAACGCCGAGGTGCTGCCCGGCATCGTCGACATCCAGTCGGCCACGCTCGACGACCCGGGCGCGTTGCCGCCGCACATCCACATCCAGACCGCCGAGAGGCTCGGCTGGATGAAGGACCTGGACTCGATTCCGGCTTTCGAGAGGTTCCCGGGATAGGTGGCGCGGGAACGACGGTTACTTCTTGCCCTTGAAAAGGATCCCGTCGTCCTTCTTCGCTTCGGTCATTGTCGCGACGGCGCAGAAGCCGTCGCTGGTGACCACCTGGACCGTGGGCAGGCTTCCCGACAGGGCGCCGGCGATACCGCGGGCCAGTCCCTGGCTGCCATTGGCTGCGGCTCCCACGGTGACCTTGCCCTTGCCCGGCGCACCCGAGCCGTAGCCCAGCTTGGAAACGCCATCGACGGTGGACTTGGAGGCGAAGCCGAAGCCCTTGGTGCTCTTCGCTTTCCAGCACGGCTTGCCGTCGCAGTCGCCGCCGGGCACGTCCACCAGCATCGACGCCACCGCGCTCTCGTCGCTGTAGACGCAGACGGCGACTTCCGTGTTTCCGGTGACAGGGTCGCCGAAGCCGACGAGCGTCGTTTCGTCCACCAGTCCCTTCAGGCCCGCCTTGAGCTTCTCGCGTCCCTCGGATTTGTCGCTGGCCAGCAGCGAAGCTTTGCCAGCTTCGGTGCAGGTGGCGAGCGGAGCGCTTCCACACAGGCAGTCCCACGGGGCACGGAATCCCGTCACGGGATCGACCACGAGCAGGTCGGTCCCGTTGTCGCTGACCAGAAGCTGGCCGTTGGCCAGCTCGGCGATGTCGGTCACCGTGTCGATCGACTCCCCGCTGCCGAGGGAGGGACCGGAGATCAGGGTGCGATCCCCGCTGACGGGATCCACCCGCAAAACCGAGGTGCCGCCCGCGTCGGCGATCAGGATGTCGCCGTTGGCGGCCACGGCGACTCCCCAAGGGCCGCCGAACTCGTCTCCAGCCCCGGTGACAGCGTCGGAGACGACGGTGCGATCGCCGGTGGCAGGATCGACGCGGAAGATCGAATCACCGTTGAAGTTGGCCACGAGAATGTCGCCGGACGCCTCCACAGCCAGGCCGCGTGGAGTGATGAAGTCCGGCCCCGTGCCGACGGAGGTGCTGGAAAGCACCGTGCGATCGCCGCTGGCCGGGTCGATGCGGAAGATGCGGTTCGAATTGTCGGCGACCAGGATGTCCCCGGAAGCTTCCACGGTGATCGGGTAGGGGAAATCCAGTGCGGTCCCCAAGCCGACGCCGAGACCGGAGACCACGGTGCGATTGCCCGTGACGGGGTCGACGCGGAAGACAGCATCGCTGCTGCTGGCGGATACCACCAGGGTGCCGCCGGCCTCCAGCGCACCCTTGGCCGGGGAACCCATCGGCAGGCCGGTGCCGGTGTCGAGGTCGGAGACGATCTCGCAACGGCCGCCCGTGGCCACAGCAAGACGCTGTACGTACGCGCCCGACGCAGCGCCGATGAGGTAAGCATCGCCCGAGGGAGCCACCACGACACCGGAGGAGTAGGTCTCGAGTACGTCGAACTGGGATTGGGCCGAAGTGGCGGTGAGCAGGCCGATCGAAACGAGCAAGGGCAGGGTCATGCGCGAAGGCTTCATGGGTGATGGCTCCTTGGGCGGAGTGCTGCGACACTCGCGTCCGGTCCTTTTCCCTTGCCGCGTCGCCGGACCGACGACAGCCCGGAGGATTCACGAGTGCACGATCAGGGGAGCGGTTTTGGGAGGGCTCGATCTGCTCCCACCTTCTCACGGTGGCAGGGATGCGGAAAGGCCGGCGCGTTTCCAGCCCGTGACACGCTGCGGCGATCGTATGCGGTCAAGGAGAAAGTCAAGAATTCGAACAGCGGCCGACGTGACGGCCTGAATGCTCGCCCTCTGAACGGTGGTGCCGCATCCGAACATGTGACTTTCTTCGCGTCGCGCTGGCCAACGCGTTCAACGACCTCCGCTGGTCCTGGGACGACGCCCTTGCCGCCTGGCTGGCCTCCTCGCGACTCAACCTGTTCGGCCTGCCCCCAGCCAAACCCGACGCGGCGACGCTGGAGGCCCGGCACGCTTGCCGCCTCGCGGCCCCAGGCTGGATGGCGCCGGCTTCCGGGTGCGCGGGTGACGGGTGCACCTGCGAAAGGGGAGGCGGTCCCGTTGGGCCACCGCCCTCCCTTTGCTCGGTTTGGCGCGCGAGCTACGAATGATCGCAAGGAGTAAGCAGACGGATGAAAACGAAATGGATTCTTGCGGCAGCGGCGACGGTTGCGACGTTGACGAATGGTTGCATGGCCTTCCAGGAAATTGCCGGCAGTGGCGGAGAGAGCAACAGCTACAGCAGCAGCGACAATATCGAGAGCGACGACAGAACGTTCGCCGAAAGCGCCCCGACGAGTGACGACGAAGTCACCAGCCAGGCATCGGACGCTACCGACCGCGCGGCCGACGCCACCAGCCGGGCGGCGGCCGCAGCCGATCGCGCGGCAGCCGTTGCGGCTCGCGCGTCGATGAACGCGGAGACGACCGAGCAGGGCTTTCAGAAGAGCTTGCGCAAGTAGTCTCGACCGTAGGGAAGAGAGCAGCACCTTCGACCTCGTATCGAGAGGTACGTGCTGCGCGCGTAGACGCGGCACCGGCGTTTGGGGGCCGGGACTCCGGGCACCGCCGTTCCGATCGGGAGGGCGCCCCTCCTTCAGTTCCGTCCGTGGAGCCTCGGGCGCTCGAAGCGAAAAAAACCCTCGTTCTCTTCCAGCTCGATGATGCGGGCGTTCTCGCCGAAGTAGCGTTCGCGCAGGGCAGCGAGCTGCGGTCCGAGGCCGTCGCCTGGGAAGCGATTTTCCAGGGCCCGGCGCTCGTTTGTGTAGGCGTAGCCGGTTTGCCAGGTCGCCTCGCGCTCCCGGTCGAGCTCCTCGAGCGCGGCGATCTGGTCTTCGTCGTAACCAAACTGGCGGCGGATGTCGTTGATCTTCCGCTGCCTCGCTTCCGGGGCCATCTCGGCCAACTGACGGCTCACCGACTCGAGTCCGAAGAACGCATGGGCAAGAGTGCTCCCGTTTTCCAGTGCGATGGCTGCCGTCCCTTCGGAAAGATTTTCGTGCAGCGCATCGACGAAAACGTCGAGCTTCTGGTCCACGGTGGTCCCCGACGACTCCTCCAGGCTCCGCATGGTGTCGTGGATTGCCACTTCGCGCTGCTCCGCGGCGCGTGCTTCGGTGTCGAGTTCCTCGAGCGCCTGCTCGCCGAAGAGTTCCCGCTTCTTCGCGCGAACGGCCGCCTCCATCTCTTCCGGCGTGAGACCCGCGAGTTCGTCTTCGTTGTCGGCGAACCATTTGTCGTAGGCGTCCACGTTCGCGAGCGTGGCGAGGATACGCGCCGAGTACCCGGGAAACGCGGCTTCGAGGATCTGCCGGAACCGCTTCGCCCAGTCCTGCGGGAACAGCGTCATCACCTGCGTGCGAACCTGCGCCATGAGCACCTGGACGCTCGTGCTGGAGATACGGTCCCCATAGATGTGCCGAAGCATCAGGACCAGGCGGTCTTCGAGTTCCGAGTCCTCCTTCTCGCTGCGGACAGAAGCCGTGCGCGGATCGCGGCGCCCGGTGGCCTCCCGGGCCGCGCCCGTTCCCGGGCCGGCTGCAACCGAATCCAGTGAATCCAACGGGCTTCTCGTGGCGGTCGAGACACGCAGATGGAGGAAGGCCATCGTCGCCAGGAGCGAGATGGCAAACAGGGAGAGGAGGGTGGCTCTGCGGTTCATCATCGAAGGACCGGACTCCCGGTGGCGTGGCAAGCTGGGTCTCGGCTCCCCGTGTGCAGAGGCGGAGCCCCCGCGCACGGGGAGCCGACCGGCCATGTCC
>JBHEPB010000356.1:0-3797 GCA_046260515.1 Binatia bacterium | reverse complement strand
GGCGGCGACCGCCCCGCCGCGCGCATCGTTCCCGCCCAGGCGCCGGAACCCTCCGCGGTGACCGCCCAGGAAGGCATGGCCTGACGCGCGGGACTCGGCGCTCGGTCCGCGCTAGGTAAATCGGGCGTCTGAGCCCGCTGCCGCTTCACGGCACGGCTCGCCGAAGGAGCCGCCACGCCATGACGTCCGTCAAGATCGCCCGTCTACGAGCCTCTGAACTGTCCGCCGATCTCGTCGCGATCGCGGTGCGCGAGGGCAAGGAAACCAGCGGGGCCGTTGCCCGCCTGGCCAAGCCCCTGCAGCAGACCGTCACCCGCCGCGCCAAGCGTCTCGCCTACAAGGGCAAGACCGGTGCGACGATGCTCGTGCAGGCCGAGGGCCACGACCTTCTGCTGGTCGGCGTGGGCGACGGCAAGACCGCCGAGCAGTGGCGCCGCGCGGCAGCCTCCGTGCGCGCCGTTGCCGGGAACTCGAAGGCGACCACCGTGGCCGTCGCCCTCGACGATGCCCCGGACGCCGGCGACATCGTGGCCCCCGTCCTGGAAGGGCTGCTGCTGGCCGGCTACTCGTTCCGCAAATACCGCAGCGGCAAGGACAACGGCTACGCCGGCCCGAAGAGCGTGACGCTCGCGTCGCCGACCCTGTCCGAAGGCGCGAAGTCGCGGGCCACCGTCCAGACCGTGCAGGGCGTCTGCGAAGCCGTGGCCATGGCCCGCGACCTCGTCAACGAGATTCCCAGCGTGAAGATCCCCGCCCACCTGGCTTCCGTGGCCCGCACCCTGGCCCGCGGACGCGGCGTGCGCTGCGAAGTGTGGCAGGGCGAGAAGCTGCGCCGCGAGAAGATGAACGGCATCCTCGGCGTCTCGGCCGGCAGCCGCCACGGAGGCGCGCTGATCAAACTGGTCTACAAACCTGCCCGCCGCGCCAAGGCCAGGGTGGCTATCGTGGGCAAGGGCATCACCTTCGATTCGGGCGGCCTGTCGATCAAGCCGGCCAAGTCGATGGAGACGATGAAGATGGACATGTCGGGCGCCGCGATGGTGCTCGGCATCATGAAGGCCCTGCCGCTGGTGGCACCCGCCGTCGAAGTGCACGGTTTCGTCGCCGCGGCCGAGAACATGACCGGCGGCGGCGCCCAGAAGCCGGGCGACGTGATCCGCTTCCGCAACGGGACCACCGCCGAAGTGCTCAACACCGACGCCGAGGGCCGCCTCGTGCTGGCCGACGCCCTGTGCCTGGCCACCGAACTGGAGCCCGACTGCATCATCGACGCCGCCACGCTGACGGGAGCCTGCATGGTCGCCCTCGGCACCCGCGTGGCCGGCGTCCTCGGCAACGACCAGCGCCTCATCGACAAGCTGATCTCCTGCGGGTCCGAGACCGGCGAAACGCTCTGGCAGCTTCCGCTCGTCGAAGACTACGAAGAGGACATCAAGAGTTCGGTGGCCGACATCCGCAACATCGGCGGCGGCTATGCCGGCACCATCAGCGCGGCGCTCTTTCTGCGGCATTTCGTCGGCAAGACGAAGTGGGCCCACCTCGACATCGCCGGCCCGGCTTACACCGAAAGGGCCACCCACTACCTGCCCAAGGGCGGCACCGGCTTCGGCATCCGTACCCTGCTGGCCTGGCTCGAATCGATCGGCTGAGACGGCCGCCGCCGGCCGAGCATTTTTACCCGGCGGATTCGCCGATTTCGCGCGACCAGCGCCCGCGCACGAACTCCAGTGCCGCCTCGCGCGATTCCAGCGTCCCTTCGAGCTGGGCATCCTCCACCACCGTAAGGATGGTGCGAAACAACGGCCCCGGCGCCAGCCCCATCGCGACCAGATCCTCGCCCCGCAGCAGCGGCGCCGGCTTCATCTGCTCGGCCGACAACTCTTCGAGGGCCTTGCGGCAGAACTCGTAGTGGCCGAGGTCGCCGTTGGACGAGAGCGCGTCGATGCGGGCCAGCTCCATCAGGTCATCGATGCCCTCCTGGCGAAGGAAGCGCTTGAGGGTGGACGCCCGCATTTCTCTCGCGGCGCAGTGCCTCAAGTGCTGGTCCACGAGGAAGGCCACCCTGGCGATGGTGGCGTTGCTGCGGCGCAGGCGCTTCAGGATGGACTCGGCAAGGACGGCGCCGTCGCGGGTGTGTCCGTAGAAGGTGCGGCGGCCGTCGGGGCGGGTGGCGGCACAGGGCGGCTTGGCCACATCGTGGAGCAGCACGCCGAAGGCGAGGCCCTCGCTGCAGCCGGCGGTGAGGTGGCCGAGGCAGATCATGGTGTGGACGAAGACGTCGCCCTCGGGATGGGAGTCGGGCGTCTGCTCGCAGCCTTTCATGGCCGAGATCTCGGGCAGCACCTCGGCGAGCAGGCCGGTGGCGTCGAGCAGTTCGAAGGACGCCTTCGCGCTGCCTTCGGTGAGCATGCGCGTCACTTCCTCGCCGATGCGCTCGGCGGAGACGCGGCCGATGCTGGCCGCGTGCGCGACCACGGCGGTGTGGGTGGCCTCCTCGATGGGAAAGCCGAAACGGGCGGAAAATCGCACCGCGCGCAGCAGGCGCAGGCTGTCCTCGGCGAAGCGCTCGTGGGGATTGCCCACCGCGCGGACGATGCCGGCCTCGAGGTCGCGGCGCCCCTCCACGAAGTCGAGGACGCGGCCGGCGACGGGATCCTCGAACATGGCGTTGATGGTGAAGTCGCGGCGCCCGGCGTCGGTCTCCATGTCGGTGAAGCGCACCGCAACGGGCCGGCGCCCGTCCTCGTAGCCCTCGTCCTTGCGGAAAGTGGCCACTTCGAAATGGCGCCCGCCCGACGGCACCAGCACGATGCCGAACTGGCGTCCGATGGGAACGGTGTGCTCGAAGAGGGCCTCGACGTCGTCGGGAACGGCCGAGGTCGCGATATCGTAATCGACCGGAGCGTGGCCAAGCAGGGTGTCGCGCACGCAGCCGCCGGCGAACACCGCCTGGTGCCCGGCCTCCTGGAGCCGCCGGACGATCTGGATGGCATCATCGCGAAGCGACTTCGCAGGGTCATGCGGCATCGGGGGATGCTCCCACGTGCTTCATGGGCAGGTCAAACCGGCGGCCTTGTGGACAGGAAGCTTCCGGGGCAGGATGCGCCGCGATGAAGGGCCGGGAAACAAGCGCGCGCCGCGGCGAAGTCGTGCGGCCCGTCCTGCGTGCCTCCGGCGCCGCGCCCGATCTCTCCCAGCTTCCCTCGGTGGACGCCGTTCTCGGCGGTCCGGCTGCCGCCGACCTGGCGCCCTGGTCGCGAGACGCCGCCGTCCACGCGGTGCGCGACGCGATCGGCGAGTTGCGCGACCGGCTTCGCCGCGGGGAAGTCGTGGAGCGCGAAGCCATGGATCCCACCGCCGTCGGTGCCGCCGCGACGCGGATCCTGCGCTCTTCGTCGCGCCCGCACCTGAAGCGCGTGGTCAACGCCACCGGTGTCGTCCTCCACACCAACCTCGGCCGTGCCTGCCTCGCCGAGTCCGCTATCCAGGCCGTGGTGGAAGTGGCCCGCGGCGCCTGCAACCTCGAGTACGACCTCGACACGGGCGCCCGCGGCCACAGGGACAGCCTGGTGGAGGAGCACCTCTGCGCCCTGACCGGCGCGGAAGCGGCCACGGTCGTCAACAACAACGCCGCGGCGGTGGTGCTGGCCCTGGCGGCCCTCGCCGAGGGCCGCGAAGTGGTCGTCTCCCGCGGCGAACTGGTCGAGATCGGCGGCTCGTTCCGCATTCCGGAGATCATGGCCGCTGCCGGCGCCACGCTTCGCGAAGTGGGCACTACCAACCGTACCCATCTTGCC
>JBHEPB010000352.1:0-10035 GCA_046260515.1 Binatia bacterium | reverse complement strand
GGGCCCGAGCCGCCCGATCCGAGGTCTCGGCAATCCGTCGTGCCGTCTGGAGCCGCTGCGACGTCTGGGAACTCAACCTTGAGGTTTGCGAACTGGCGCGGGTGGTCGCGCCCGCAACCAGCCTGCTCACGCTCGACGCGCGCCATCTCGCCACTTTCCGGCTCGCCCGCCGCCGTCTCGCGGGCTTGGATCTGTTGACCGCCGACGAACGATTGCGCACCGCCGCCGGCACGCAAGGCTGACGGCCGCCGCCGACCAACTCCCTTCCTTCAGAGCAGGTTCGCCTTCTTCAGCATCAGCACCAGCGAGGCCGAGATGCCGAAAACCACGCCCCAGAAGATCGCGTAGCCGTAGGTCCACTGCAGCTCCGGAAGCACCTCGAAGTTCATGCCGTAGACACCGCAAAGGAAGGTGAGGGGCAGGAAGATGATGCTGACCGCCGTCAGGCGTTTCATCACCTCGTTGGTGCGGTGGCCGACCATGGACATGTAGAGATCGAGCGATCCCGACAGGATGTCGCGGTCGGCCAGCACGTCGGCCAGAACGCACTCGACGGTGGCCGACATGTTGGACAGGAAAGGCCGCGTTTCCTCGCTCACGAAGGCCGACTTTCTCTGGGCGAGTTCGGTGAGCAGGGACCGGGCCGGCACCAGGATCTTGCGGAAGGCAAGAACGTCGTTGCCCACCGTGGCCACCTGGGAAAAGACCGCCTCGTTGATCTCGCCGATGAGGGCGGCCTGCAGGGACTCGACGTGATTGGCCAGGTAGCGCTGGCCGACGATGAAGTTTTCGGTGAGTTGCTCGAGCAACTCGTAGAGCAGGAAGCTCGGCCCCTTGGCGAAGCGCACGAAGTCGGCGCGATAAACCCGTCGCATCTCGTCCAGGAAGGAGACGGGTCCGTGGTGGATGGTCAGCAGGAAATGCTCCGCCACGAAGGCCGACAAGCGCTCGGTGACGAGCGCGTCCTCGCGGATGCGGCAGCCCGTGAGGGCCAGGAAGAGATAGTCGTCGAAGCGGCGAAGGCGCGTATCCGGGTCCGAGGACAGCGCGTCGTCCAGCAGCAGGGGCTCCACCAGTTCCAGGTCGGCCAGCAGGGCCCTGGCTCCGGCCGGATCGCTGTCCACGTCGATGTCGAGCCACAGGTAGTGGCCCTCCTCGGCGGCCGGCCCGAAACGATCGAGGTCCACGATGCGCTCGGTCTTGCGGTCGAAGTCGAATTCGATGATGCGGCAGGTGAAGCCGCGACCGGCGGCGGGGTCGGAAAGTGCGGCCATGCGCCCAGTGTAACCGGAGGCCGCGATCAGGCCAGCGCCGCGGATCCTTCGCACCCTTCAGATTCTGCGCGCCGGGCGTGCCGGTCGCACCCGGCGCGCCGCCCCCGCGGGCCGAACCCAGCTTGACCGGTTGCCACCCTGCCCCTAGCTTCGCCCCCCTGATCCCGCGCATTCGCGGCCACACAGCGAGGTTGAAGCCATGTCCTCCCATCCCACCGAATTCCGGGGTTCCGTCATCGACGCCCTTCGTGAGGCCATCGAAAGCGGCATCCCCGAGGCCAAAGCCGTGGTCGCCGGCAGCGGCGGCCACTACACCATCGAGGTCGTCTCGCCGGTCTTCGCCGGCAAGAACATGCTGCAGAGCCAGCGCCTCGTCTACAGCGTCATCACCCACCTGATGTCGGGCGCCATGGCGCCGGTCCATGCCGTCGACAGCCTGACCACGCGGGTTCCCGCGGCCTGAGCCCGCGGCCCGCCGGCGTCACCATGGCCACGGCCGCTTCCCTCCTCCCGTCGATGGCGGCCGGGCGTTTCGACAACCGCTTCGTGCGCGATCTGCCGGGGGACCCGGAGACGCGCAACTTCCGCCGCCAGGTGCACGGCGCCTGCTGGTCGGCGGCCGAGCCGACGCCGGTGGCTTCGCCGCGGCTTCTGGCCCATTCACGCGAAGTCGCCGCCCTGCTCGACCTGTCGCCCGCAGACGTCGCGGCCCCCGAGTTCGCCGCGATTTTCGCAGGCAACCGCCTTCTGCCCGGGATGACGCCCTACGCCGCCTGCTACGGCGGCCACCAGTTCGGCAACTGGGCGGGGCAGCTCGGCGACGGACGCGCCATCGGCCTCGGCGAGTACATCAACTCGCGGGGCGAACGCTGGGAACTCCAGTTGAAGGGCGCCGGCCCCACGCCCTACTCGCGCACGGCCGACGGCCGCGCGGTGCTGCGCTCTTCCATCCGCGAGTTCCTCTGCAGCGAGGCGATGCACCACCTGGGCGTGCCCACCACGCGGGCCCTCAGCCTGGTGGCCACGGGCGAGCACGTGGTGCGCGACATGCTCTACGACGGGCACCCGGCCGCCGAGCCCGGCGCCGTGGTGTGCCGCGTGGCGCCTTCCTTCCTTCGCTTCGGCAACTTCGAGATCCTGGCGGCCCGCGGCGACGTGGCCCTGCTCGGGCGCCTGGTGGATTTCACGATCGCGCGCGACTTCGCCTGGATCGAAGGCGACGGTGAAGCGCAGCGGGGCGCCTGGTTCCGCGACGTCTGCGAGCGCACCGCCCGGATGATCGCCCACTGGATGCGCGTGGGCTTCGTGCACGGCGTGATGAACACCGACAACATGTCGGTGCTCGGGCTCACCATCGACTACGGCCCCTACGGCTGGATCGACAACTACGACCCCGAATGGACCCCCAACACCACCGACGCAGGCGGCCGCCGCTACGCCTTCGGACGCCAGCCCGCGATCGCGCTGTGGAACCTGGCCTGCCTGGCCAGCGCGCTGTCGCCGCTGTTTCTCGTGCCGGACCTCCTGCACGGCGGGCTCGAAGCTTACCGCCGCACGCTCGGCGCTGCCTCCGAGGAGATGACGAAGGCCAAGTTCGGCCTCACGGGCGACCGCGCCGGCGACGACGAACTCATCGGCGAAGCCTTCACCCTGATGCAGGAGGCCGAGATCGACATGACCTCTTTCTTCCGCGACCTCGCGCGCCTCGACCCGACCGCGCCGTCGCTCGACGCGATCGCGGGCGCCTTCTACGACGACGCGGCACGCGAGCAGCACCGCGCCCGCTGGGAGAATTGGCTAGGACGATACGCGGGGCGCGTGGAGAACGACGCACGGGGAAGCGAGGGTCGTCGCCGGGCCATGGACGCCGTCAATCCCCGCTACGTCATGCGCAACTACCTGGCCCAGGAAGCCATCGACCTGGCCGAAGCCGGCGAGATGTCGCTGGTGCACGAGCTGCTCGAGGTGATGCGCGATCCCTACGTGGAAAGACCGGGCCGCGAACGCTTCGCCGCCCTGCGCCCCGACTGGGCCCGAAGCCGAGTCGGCTGCTCCATGCTCTCCTGCAGTTCCTGAACGGGGCCGTGCGCGGCGCCCGGAAGAGCGCCGCGCACGGCCCTCAGCCGAGGACCACCTTCACCTTGTGGAGCTTGCCGTCTCGGCGCAGGACGATGCGGGCGCCGCTCTTGTCCACGGCAGCGGCCACCGCGCCGACCATAGCCGACACGACCGCCCCGGCGCGTCCCGACGGGTTGTCCACTTCGATGTCGTAGACGGTGCGGCGGTCGGGCAGGCGGTACTTCAAGCGGAAGCCCTTCCACCCGTCCGGGATGCAGGGCTTCACGCGCAGCAGCCGCCCGTCCTCGATGGTGAGGCCCAGCAGGGACTCGAGGGCCGTGCGGTACATCCACGACGCCGAGCCCGTGTACCAGGTCCAGCCGCCGCGGCCCTGGTGGGGATCCACGCCGTAGATGTCGGCGGCGATCACGTAGGGCTCCACCTTGTAGATGTCGGCCGCCGCGCGGTCGCGGCCGTGGGTGACGGGCGAGATCATCTCGAAGAGCTGCATCGCTCGGCTGCGCTCTCCCATCTTGGCCAGGGCGCGCACCACCCAGATTGCAGCGTGCGAGTACTGGCCCCCGTTCTCGCGAATGCCGGGAACGTAGCCCTTGATGTAGCCGGGATCGTGGGTCGTGCGGTCGAAGGGAGGCCACAACAGGCGGATGATGCCGGCCTTCTCGTCCACGAGGTGTTCCTCCACGGAGGCCATCGCCGCCTTCGCACGCTCGGGCGTGGCGACGCCCGAGAGCACGGCCCAGGACTGGGCCAGGGCGTCGATGCGGCATTCGTCGCTGGCGGCCGAGCCGAGCACGGTGCCGTCGTCGTACCAGGCGCGGCGATACCAGGCGCCGTCCCAGGCGTGGGCGTCGATGGCCTCGCCGAGGGACTGGCGGTAGGCGCGATAGCGGCGCAGCCTCTCCCAGTCGGCGCGCTTTTCCACCACCGGCATGAACAGGTCGAGGATGTTGGCCAGGAAGAAGGCCAGCCACACGCTCTCGCCCTTGCCGAGGCGGCCGACGCGGTTCATGCCGTCGTTCCAGTCGCCGGTTCCCATCAGCGGCAGGCCGTGGGCGCCGCTGGTGAGCGAACGGTCCAGGGCGAGGCAGCAGTGCTCGTAGACGCTGGCGGTCTCCGCCGTCACTTCCGGCGTGAGATAGGCCTCGTCCTCGCCTTCGGCCAGCAACCGCGCGCGCACGAAAGGCGTCTTCTCCTCGAGGACACTCTCGTCGCCCGTCGTGCCCATGTACGTGGCGGTCAGATAGGGCAGCCACAGAAGGTCGTCCGAGGAATGCGTGCGCGTTCCGCGGGCGGCCGGCGGGTGCCACCAGTGCAGTACGTCGCCTTCGACGAACTGGTGGGCGGCGTGGAGCAGGATCTGGGCTCGCGACAGGTCGGGCCTGGCGTAGACCAGCGCGGCCGAATCCTGGAGCTGGTCGCGAAAACCGTAGGCACCGCCCGACTGGTAGTAGGCCGTGCGCCCGCGCATGCGGCAGCTGTAGGCCTGGTAGAGGAGCCAGCCGTTCATCATCAGGTCGAAGGACTTGGACGGCGTGTGCACCTCGACGGCGCCGGCCAGGTCGCGCCAGCTCTCCTTGGAGCGCTCGAAAGCCGCTTGCGCGGCGCCGCTCTCGCCGAGGGACGCCACCAGGGCCAGGGCCGCGTCGGCGTCGGCCGCCTGGCCGAGGGCGAACACCACTTCGACTTCGCCGCGCGGAGGGAGCGTGATCGCAACTTCGAAGGCGAAGCACGGATCGGCGGACGTTTCGGCGACGGCCTGTCCGAGGGCCACGCCCTCGGCAACGACGCGCGGCGCCTGCATGGTGCGCCCGCGACCCACGAAGTCCTCGCGGTCGGTAGTCCACGACGCCGAAGCACCCGAGCCCGGGCCCGAGAGCACCACGGCGAAGGCGACGGCGTCGCGCCAGTCTTCGCTGTGGGGATTGCGGGCCAGCAGGGTCCCGCTGGTTTCGTCGCGGGACGTGACGACGAAGCGTGACGAATCCCCGGGCGAAACGCCGAGCACCAGCCGTGCGAAGGAGTAGAGGGAAAGCTTGCGCTCGCGGCTGCCGCGGTTGGAAAGCCGCACCCGCGTGAGGCGCACCGGCTCGTCGCCGGCCAGGAAGGTGGTGACTTCCTGCTCCAGTGCTTCGGACTTCTGCAGCCAGCGCGACCAGCCCATGCCGTGGCGCACTTCGCACCAGGCGCCTGAGGGAGCCGGGCCGGGCTGTGGAGACCAGCAGCGGCCGTTGGCATGGTCGCGCAGGTAGAGGGCCTCGCCATGGGGATCCGTGACCGGGTCGTTGCTCCAGGGCGTCAGCTTGTTCTGGCGACTATTGCGCGACCAGGTACAGGCCGCGCCGCTCTCGGTGACGAGGAACCCGAAGCCGTCGTTGGAGACCACATTCGACCAGGGCATGGGCGGGACCACGGCCTCGGCCGCCTCGGACGTCTCCGACAGGGCCGCCGGCCCCACGCGCACCACGTACTCGCGGCCGTCGGCCGAAAAACCGCCGTAGCCGTTGTCGAAGAGGAGCTTCTCCCTCCACACCGGGGCTTCTTCGGGCTTCGGGGCGCGAAGGCGAGGCGTGCGCGCGGTGGAAGGCGCGGCCGACTCGTCGGCGAGGCGGGGAGGAGTCGCGGAGACCAGCCACCGCGCCTCGGCGCGCAGCGTGGCCGCCGCTTCGGCGCCAAGTTCGGCGCTGGCCGCCACGACGACCTGCAGTCCTGCGCCTTCGACGAAGCTGCGGTGAGGACAGGCCGCTGCGTTGCAGCCGGCTTCCTCGCAAAGGAGCACGGCCGCGACCGGCAGGCCGAGTTCGGCGAGATAGGCTCCCACTTTCACCACGGCCCCGGCGCGGGCGCCGTCGTCGTGGCCGAGCGGAGCCACGATCAGCAGGGCATCACCGAGTTTTCCCAGAGGACTGGCCGCAGCGCGGGCCGCCAGCTTATCGGCGTGAGGCGCCGCCAGGGCCGGATGGGCGTAGAGCATGGCGCCGGCGATGGCCTGGGCCGTGTCGGCCGTGTCGCCGGCCAGGGAGTGCCGTCGGCGCCTGGCCTTCTCGAAGGCGGCGGCCGCCTTCACGACGTCCTTCGCGCCGCTTTCGGACAGGGCCGCGTCGCGCAGCCTGGCCACCGCGGCGACGGCGTCCTCGCGCGACGTACCGCAGGAGAGCGCGAAGGCGAGCGCCGCTTCGCTGCCCGCCTCCAGGTGGACGGTGCGGCGCAGGGCAAAGACGGGATCGAGCACGCTGCCGGTGGTGCCCGACAGCGGTCGTTCCGGAGTGGTCAGGGCGGCCGGCGCCTGCAGGCTCCTGCCGCGGCCGATGAAGCGGCAACGATCGGTTTCCACTTGCAGCTCGCCGTCGCCGCCGAGCGTCGCCGCCGCCCACAGCGGCACGTCGTCGGCCCCGCGGGGACGCCGCCGGGCGGTCAGCGTGGCGGAGGCCGCGTCGTAAGCCGTTTCGACGAAGAGCTTGGCGAAGGCGGGATGGCCTTCGTCACTTGCACGGTGACCGCCGATCACCTCGGTGTAGACGGTCACTTCGATGCGGCGAGGAGCGCCGCCGCGGTTGCGCAGTACCAGGCGGCGCAGTTCGGCATCCGCGTCCACGGCGACGGTTATTTCGCAGGTGGCCTCGATGCCTTCGCAGCGGCGACCGAGGATGAGCGAGCCCGGCGCCGTCCGGGCGAACGTGGTTCCGCCGGCGGCGAGGCAGGGAGAGGCGCCGAGGGACCAGACCTGACCGGAGTCGAGGTCGCGCAGGTACACGAGCACGCCGTCCTGGTCGCTCACGCGGTCGCCGCCCCAGCGGGTGACCGCCGCCCCGGCGGACTGGGAGAGGCCCGTCCCGGCGCCGGTCACTGCAGTCCAATAGCGCCCGTTCGAGAGGATGCGGGCGTGGGGAGCGCGATCGACGAGGCGGGCCATGGCCGGCGCCTCGCTGCCGAGGAGGTCGGTAACGGCTGTAGCCGCGACCGTGGCGGCGTCGTCGGTCGGGGGCGTGGCGGCGTCGTCGGTCGGGGGCGTGTTCTCGTTTTCTTCGTTCACCGTGGGTTCTCCAGCCGGGTCTTATACTCGAAGAGAACCGTGGCCGGTAATCGCCGGACGTGAACCGCGTCTCCCTCGAGGCTCGCGGGGACGCCGTCCATGGTGGCGGCCGACACCGGCACACCGAACGGGGCAGCTACCTGGATGCCGCCTTCGGGCATCGCGAAGTCGCGCGGCGGCGAGCTCCGCGGCGAATTCGACGCGATCGCCTGAAGCCTCGATTCGGCCGTGGCGGCGTCGGCGGCGCCCGATTCGAGCTCCACCACGACGCGGCGCCCCGCTTTGACGGAACCGGTCGCCGCATTCTCGGCGCGGATGCGAAGCGAAAGATGCCCGTACCAGGTCGGGAGGCCCCGGCCCCTCACCTCGCCGCCGTCCAGCCAGGCCAGCGCAATGCCGGCGCCGACCAGCAGGGAGGGCGGAGCCGCCTTGCCCTGCCCCGTCGGGATCACTTCGCGCTCGGCCACGAGCAGGGTGCGAACCGCGTGCACGAAGGTGGAACCGATCCAGGTGTGGGGCAGATCGCCGAGAAAGGATGGCTCCTTCGGAAAGAGCCAGGTGATCTCAGGCCACTGGTTCCAGGCCGGCGGCCTCTGGTCGGCCACCAGTTCCCCGAGCATCTCGACGGCTTCGGCCTTGAGGCCGAGGAGCACGAGGGCAGTCGCGTTGCGAAGCTCGTAGGCCGTGTAGCCGACGCCGCGCGCCGCCTTCCCGCGGCGCGCACGCAGGTCGGCCATGTACTTCTCGAAGGAGCGGCCGAGATCTTCGCGGACATAGACGCCCTCGGTGCCGAGGAGGAAGGACACCGCCGTCGAGGTCGGGTCGAAGTCGCCGAGTTCCACCGAGGCCGGCGCCACCTGGAGACTACGCTCGGCCGTCACGGCGGCAATCGATTCGCGGAGGGCCGTGGCGAAAGCATCCGTCTCGGCCGCAAAGCGAACGGCGGCTTCGGCGTCGCCGACCACAGCGGCCAGCATGGCGGCGTCGGCGAAACCGCGCAGGGCGAAGGCCTGGTCCCAGTAGGAGTGCACGGGGCGCGCGCTGTAGCCCTCGTGGCTGATCGATTCGGGCAGCAGCCCGAAGTAAGCGCGGCCCGCCGGCTCCTGGTACTCGGGCGTCATGCGCTTGGCCCGCAGCCGGCTCATGTGGTCGGCTGCGGCGCTTACCTTGGGCCAGAGCTCCTTGACGAAGCCCTCGTCGCGGGTGAAGCGCCACACTTCGGCCACCGCCCAGATGAACTCCCCGAAACTGTCGTGCTCGGGCACGGGATCGGCGCCGCGCGCGTCCACGCAGCAGGGCACCCAGCCGTCGTCGCCGACGTAGGGCGCGAACCAGCGCAGGTAGGATTTGACCTCTTCGTCGAGGCCGAGCTCGAGCAGGGCGCCGGACGTCATTGCGCCGTCGCGGATCCAGGAGCGCTCGTAGGTGCGCGAGCCGGGCTGGATGGCGGCGCCGTCGCGGTTGACCAGGATGTAGGCGAGGTTGCTGCGCAGGGAAGCGGCCCAGTCGGCGGCCGCCGGCGGAAGCTCGATGGCGACGCGGTCCACCTCGAAGCGCCAGGCGCGCCGGACCTGTTCGAGCACGGCCTCCAGCGACGGATCCGCCTCGCCGACCGGCTTGTCCGCAGCGCGGCGCGAGGCCCTGGCCACCGGCGAGCGCTCGGTCCAGGGAACGGCGATCCAGACGTCCCTGGCCTGCCCGGCTTCCAGATCGAGGTTCCAGGACAGGGCCGCCGAAGCGTGGCCGAAGGGATCGTCCACCCACGAGGAGCGGGGAAGCGTGCCGCGCGCGAGGAAGCCCGTCACGTCGCCTTCCTCGAACCTGGCGGCCCCGAAGCCCGAAGGCTTGGTGAGCGCAACGACACGGCGCTGGTCGGCACGGACCGTGTCGTGACGGATGGAAAGCGAGGACAGGCGGGCGACGCCGCCGGTGCGGTTGAGCGTCTGCCAGGGCGGCAGCACCTGGAAGGGTCTCAGCGCCACGAAGAAGCGCAGCCCCTGAACGACAGAGCCCGAGCGAAGGCGATAGCGAACGTAGAGGGTGGAGGCGCCGGGACGACCGCTCGCAAAGGCCGTCACCGCCACCTCCAGATCGCCGTCGCGATAGACGAAAGGCTCCAGCGTGAAGCCGCCGGCGGCGACCTCGACGCTGCCTTCCTCGTTCATCAGCGCCTCGTGGTCGTCCCCGCTGGTGCCGACGACGGTCCAGTAACTCTGCTCTCCGCTGAAGTAGCGCGGGTACAGGCCGGGGGCCGCGCGGCGGGCGATGGCGCCGAAGAAACCGTTGGGAGAGGCCGAGACCTCGAAGGGCTGCACGCGGATCTCGCCGATCGCCACCTGTCGGCCCGCCGTCGGCGCGAAGCGCAGGCGCAGGTAGCGCGAGTAGGTTTCGGGCAGGTAGACGGGATCCATGCCGCCGTCGCTGTCGGTGAAACGCCTCGCCTCCTCCCACTGCGCGCCGTCGAGGGACGTTTCCACCACGTAGGCGGAGGCGAAGGCGCCCGCGGCATGCTCGACGAAAAGACCGCCCTGCTCGACGGCCTCGTGGAAGTCGAGGGTGACGGCGACCTCGCCGGGACCAGGCGAGCTGCGCCACACCGTCGAAGCGTCGTCGTCGAGCATCACCGAAGCGTCGCCTTCGCCGGCGGTCGCC
>JBHEPB010000347.1:0-11618 GCA_046260515.1 Binatia bacterium | reverse complement strand
GGCGCCGCCGCCGCTCCAGCGACCGACCGCGAACATCACGAGGAACCCGACCGCCAGCAGCACGACTCTTTGGGTGCGGCTGCGGCCGAGGCGCGAAAGCCGGCGCGGCAGGCGCGACAGCGGAAGATTCGGGTCGGGAATTCTCAGGCGGTCCTCTCCTGGCAGCGCTTCGAACGAGGGCAGCCCGAAGGCGGCCGCTTCAGAGCGTCGTGCGGAAGCCGATCATATAGATCTCGCCGCCGATGTTGTAACGGCCGGGGAGGATGGCCGCCTCCGAATCGGAGATGTTGCGCACGCCGTTGGGCGAATACCCGATGGCGATATCCAGGATCCAGTCCGACCATTCGCCCGGCAGCTGCCAGGCCAGGCCGGTGGAGAACTTCCACTCGTTCGAATCGATGAGCAGGGGCGACACCCACGAATCGGGGACGATCTTGTCGGCGTAGGAGACGCCGAAGCTCACCTTCAGCGGTTCGAGGACGGCGTAGGAGGCGCCGGCTGCGAGACGCCACTCGTCGCTGGCCGACTGGATGAAGGGGATGTCGGCCTCGGGCGTCTGGTCAAAGCGGAAGTTCGAGTCCGAGAAGGTGCTGGCATCCGTCCAGCGCCCCGACAGCCCGAGGTGGAGGCGGTCGGTGACGTCGGCGTTCACGCCCACGAAAATCTGGGCGGGCATGTCGAGGTTGAGTTCCACGTCCTGCTTGTCGCCCGAGGGCAGGCGTTCGTCGCCGTCGGCCCACACCATTCCCGGCGTGCGAAAGCCGAGGCCGAGGGCCACGCGGTCGGTGAGGCGATAGCGAAGGCCGAACATGGCCTGGGTGCCGGGCCCCCTCACCGTGTAGGCGAACTGGGTCTGCTGGGTGTAGCGCAGGTGGGCCTGGCCGTACATCAGGGCCAGGGCCACGCCGACGCTCAGGCGATCCGTCACCGGATACGCCACCATCAGCGCGGCGTTGGAGACAGCCGTGGCAGAGTAGAAATCGGAGGTCACTCCCACCGAAGGCTCCGCGTCGGAGTCGAAACTGGAACCGAGTGCTCCGTAGAGGGCGAAGCCCCAGCGCAGGCCGGATTCGTGCTCGAACACGCTGCCGCCTTCGGGAGCGTAGGCGACGAAGTCGGAGGTGGTGTCGTAGCCGGGAGGGGTGGTCGCGTGCACCCGCGAATGGCCCACGGGAATGCCGATCCCGGTGGAGACGGCTCCGGCCGCAAGGTTGGTGATGCCGGCGGGGTTGGAGAAGGCCGCGGCCGTCGGCGTTTGGGGCGTCGCCACCGTCGCGCCGTTGAGGGCGGCATCGGGAATGCCGATGGCCGGAGCGATGAGCTGGGTGGCCGACGCCACCGGCACCTGCACGCCGGGCATCCATCCCGCGGCCACGACGGCCGCGACGGCCGCCACACGAGCCCAAGCCCAGCCCGAGGCCAAGGCCCCGCCCGACGAACGAAAACGGTTCATGCTTCCCCCGTTGCGGCCGGTCTCGGCCGTGGGCTCCGTGTACGCGACCCGCCCGGTCGAAGAAAGTGTCTTGACTATGCTCCCGGCTTTTTCCGCCGACCGTGCGGTTTGACTCGCGCTCCCCGCCTCTGTTGAGTGGCCGGCCACCCGCACAGGAGATCATCGTGACCGAACGATCCGGACTCGTCGCTTTCTGGAAGAACTACAATCGCAAGCAGGTGCTGCGCCTCGCCCAGGAGGCCGACGAACTCGGCTACGACTCCTTCTGGATTCCGGAGGCCTGGGGCTACGAGGCCTTCAGCCTGCTCACCGAGATCGCTGTCCATACCAAGCGCATCAAGCTCGCCACCGGCATCGTCAACGTCTTCAGCCGCTCGCCCGGCCTGCTGGCCATGCATGCGGCCACCCTCGACGAGATCTCGGAGGGACGCGTCATCCTCGGCCTAGGCACTTCGGGCGAGAAAGTCATCGAGGGCTTCCACGGCGTTCCCTACGAGAAGCCCCTCACGCGCATGCGGCAGTACATCAAGGTGATTCAGTGCCTGCTCTCGGGCCAGCGCCTGAACGAGGCCGGAGCCGACCTGTGGGAGTTCCGCCACTTCCAGCTGGCGATGACGCCGGTGCGCGACCGCATTCCCATCTACTGCGCGTGCCTCAACGACAAGGCCATCCGCATGGTCGGTGAGCTGGCCGACGGCTGGATGCCCACCTTCTGGCCCTGGCAGCAGCTCGACAAGGGCATTTCCATCCTGGCCGAAGGCGCGGCCAAGTCCGGCCGCAGCGTGAAAGACATCGCGGTGGCGCCCTTCACCACCGTGATCCCGATGCCCGACAAGGAGATGAGCTACCACTCGGCGCGCGGCATCATCTCCTTCTACATCGGCGGCATGGGCGTCTATTACCACGACATGCTCTCGCGCATGGGCTACAGCGAGAACTGCGACCTCGTGCGCGACCTCTACGTGGCCAAGCAGCGGCCGGAAGCTGCAGCCGCGGTTTCGCAGGAACTGCTCGACGCCCTGGTGATCGCCGGCGAGCCGGACTTCTGCCGCAGCCGCCTCGGCGACTGGCGGCGCGCGGGCGTGGACCTTCCCATCCTCGGGCTTCCCACCGACATGGGCGCGGAGATCTGCTCCATGTACCTGCAACTGATGGCGCCGGCGGCCTGAAGATCCGGTGGACGCCGCCGCTTTCGCGGTCAGCGTCGCGGACCTGGCCCTACTCAGCGTCTCGGGCCTGGCCGTCCTGGTCGCGCCCGGCGCGGTGCTGCTTGCGGCGGCGGATGTGCGACTGCGGCGCAGCGAGGCGCCGGCCTTCGCTTTCGCGGCTTCGCTATTCCTGAACCTCGGGGCCTTCGCCGCCTGCCTGGCGGCTGGAACGTCGATCGCGGCGGCGCCGGTCGCGCTGGCGATGCTGACGGCGGGCGCGGCCCTCGCAGCGCGGCTTGTTCTCCCTCCCGCTGCGGCGGGAGAGTTCGGCGCCGCTTCTCGTGGGGACGGCGATGCGCCTTCCCTCGTGCCGCAGGTTTTTCTCGTCGTTCTCGCATTCACCTGTGTCGCGGCGGCTGTCGCCTTCGCGCCGGTCGGCAGCGTGGATCGCTGGTGGTACCTGGCCTACGTGCGCGGCTACCTCGACAGCGCCGCCCTCAGCCTCGCGGAGCCCTTTCTCGGCAGCGGCGAGGCTTTCGCGCGCTTCGGGCTGCATCCGTGGCTGTTTGCGCTCGCCACCTGGTCCCGGGTTTCCGGCCTGGATCCCGTTGTCGTCTACGAGACCGGCGCACCGGTTCTCGCCGTCCTCGTTTCTGTCTCTGCAGCGGCTGCCCTTGCCTTCGAGTTGTTCGGCCGCGGACCGCGGGCGCGGCTCGCCGTGATCGCGACGCTGCTGCTGTGGAGCGGGGCTGCGGTGCCCGTGCTGGCCAGGGCCGGCGAGGACAAGGTGCTGGCGGCCTCGGCCCTGCTTCCTCTTTGCTTCGTCGCCTTTCTGCGCATGGCGAGGGCGGGGGCCTTCGCGCGCAGCGGCTTCCTGCTGTTCGTGGTCGCGAGCGCCACGGCGGCTGTCCATGCCCTCGACTACGCCTTCGTGCTCGTGGTGCTGATTCCGACCGCGGCCCTGCTGGCCTGGCGCTTGCCGGGGCGACGACGCGGCGCCGCGCTGGCGGCCGTCGTGCTCCTCGTGGTGGCGCTGGCGCCGGCGGCTTCCGGCGTCGCGGTGAGCCGGCGCCTCGGCAACATCGGGGCCGAACTGGCTGCGCCGGATCATCCCGTGGTGCGCGTGCACGAGGCCCGCGACCGACTCGTCCAGCTTCCGGTCGGCGGCTTCGTGGTCCATCCCCGTCTCCTTCTGCATCCGCTGGCCATTCTCGCCCTGGTCGGAGTGGGGCTTCTTGTGCGGCGTCGCTCCGTCGCCGGCTCGCTTCCCGAGAACGTGGAGGTGTTCCTCGGCGTCGCCACAGTCGTTCCGTTGGTGATCGCTTTCGTGCCTCCCCTTCCCGCCCTCGCCGGGCACGTGATTCCGCCGTGGATGGTCTATCGCGTGCTGTGGGTGCTTCCCTTGGCGCCGCTCGCGGCCGTCGCCGCGGAAGCGTTCGCGTCGCGCTTCTCGCGTCGCGAGACGGCAGCCGCCTGCCTGCTGCTCGCCATGGGACTTCCCATGATGGCGGCGACGTGGCAGGTGCGCCTGGCCGAAGTCCGCGACCGACTGGCAACGCCGGCGACGCCCGGGTTTCGTGCTCTCGTCGAATCCCTGGCCGCGCTTCCCGCCGACGCCATCGTCGTGGCCGCGCCGGAGCTGGCCGAGCGCCTGCCCGCCTTCACTGCACGCCACCTCATCGCCAGCCTCGACCGTTCCACCATCGTATTCGCCGGGTCGCGCAGCGCCGGGGAAGCGAGACTGCGGGCACGCGCGGCCCTGCTCGTTGGGGACGACGACGCCTGGGACCTCGCCCGCGCCGCCGGGGTGACGCCTACGCATGCCGTGTACGACCCGCAATCAGGCGATGTTCCGCGCTGTGGCGCCGTTCTCTACCGGGCAGACCGCCATGCGGTTTGCGAACTGTCCAAGGAGAGCGAGGGGCGCGACGCTCCACCGGTGGTCCAGCCTTCCGGGAACCTTCCCTCGCGCATCGTGGCCGAGGGCGGCTGCGGGCCCGCTCCGTCCAGCTCGCATCGCGATCCCTGGTCGGCCGCCGCGCCTGTGGTGTCGTGCCGCATCGCGGTGCCGGCCGAGTGGCGCGCAAGCGCCGATCTCCGACTGGTTGTCGAAACGAAGACCGGCCGTGCGGTGGATGAGCTGCGGGTGCGCGTCCGTCGCGGCGCCGCGGAGCTTCGCGCCGTCGCCCGTAGCAGCGGCCATTCGACCATCGTGATTGACCTGCCGCCGGGAGAGGGTGACGAGATCGACGTCCGCCTGGCCTCAAGCTTCCTGCCCGTGGTCCGGCCCCTGCGCATCGCCCTCGGCGCGCGCTGATCCAAGGGCGACCCTCCCGCCCGGGAGCTCGAAAAAAAACCTGTACCTGTCCCGGGTTTACCAGGCGGCGCGGGCGTCGACGGGCCAGATGTCCACGAGGTCGTCGCCGCGGACGACGTGGAAGACATCGTAGAGGTTGACGGTGGGGTCGCAGTGGGGGACCACGCACTCGACGGCCGCGCCGAGTTCCAGGGTCTGCGTGGAATCGGTGAAGACGACGCAGCCGTGCTCGTCGCCCGTGAAACCGTAGACGGCGCCGGGCGGCGCGCCGCGGACGAGGCGGGGCTTGGGGCCGTCGGTGGCGAAGCGCTTGAGTCCGGCGTCGGTGGTGACCATTCCGGACGCGTTGTTGCTGACCACGCTCGCGCGCACGAAGAGAGCCGCAGCGAAAGGGGGCCGGGATCCCGTGGGTCCCAGTTCCACCTCCGCGTACTCCACGTCCATTACTGTGTAGGACCCGGCCTGCAGTTCGGTGAATACGCCCGAGCGGTGATCGATGTCGTGGGTGCCGGTGCCGCCACCGCTGACGATGGCGGGCCGGAGTCCCTCGGCCTCCAGCGCGTGAACGACATCCGCCATCTGCCGGGCCTTGTCGGCGGCCAGGTCGTTTCGCGAGGCGAAGGCTTCGAGGTGCTGGAGGTGACCGGCGTAGCCCTGAAGACCGGCGAACTCGACGCCCGGCGTGTCGCGCAGCAGCCTGGCCAGTTCCACCGCGGCGCCGACGCCGGAAACACCCGTGCGACCGAGGCCGATATCGTAATCCACCACGAGCGCGACCGTCGTGCCCGCGGCAACGGCGACTTCCGCAATGGCGCGCACGTTGGTCGGATGGTCCACCACGGCAAGCAGGCCATCGGCCGCCGCCGCAAGCTTCACCAGGCGCGCGATGTTGGCGGGCTGCACGATCGGGGAAGTCACCAGCACGCCAGGAATCCCGCCGCCCGCCATGACCTCGGCCTCGCCGATGGTCGCGCAGCAAACTCCCACCGCACCGGCGTCCATCTGCATCCGCGCGATGCGCAGCGACTTGTGGGTCTTGGCGTGAGGCCTCAGCGAAACACTTACGCGACGGCAGTGCTGCGCCATCGCGGCGATGTTGGTGCGGAGGGCGTCGAGATCGAGGACGAGGACGGGGGTGACAAGGCGATGGCGCGATCCGGGCACTCCGACCAGCGGCGCGTTCGGAGAACGGATCGCGGTGGCCTCAGACAGCGACGTCGGCAACGAGGGGTGGAGCATCGGAGAACGAGAAGCCGAGCCAGCGACGCTCGTCCTCCTTGAACGACTCGAAGACCTCGAGTTCGAGGGCGCGGTAACGGGCGAGTTGGGCTTTGGCCTTGGCCTCGGTACCGCGCTGCCGCGCCATGCGCGTCATCCACTCCTCCATCCAGGAAATGTGCCACTTCTCGTCTTTCGTGAGTTCGTCGAGGACCTCGCGGGTCAGGTCGTCGCAGTAGCGGCTGGCGGCGTGCTCGGTGTAACGACTGACCGACCTCTCCTCGACGATGACGGTGAGGGCAAAGAGATCGACGATGTTGAAGGGAATGCCGAGGACCTTGCTGAGGCGCCGCTGGTAACCATCCGGAACTTCGACGGGCATGCCGCCGAGTTGGCGGATGCGCTTGGTCCACAGCCAGGCGTGGCGGGTCTCGTCGGCAACGTGACGCGAGAACAGGACCTGGGCCTCGGGGTCCTTCTCCCACTGCATCATCTTCATGAGCAGGGTGGCCCCCCGGATTTCGGCATCACGGTAGAAGCTGAAGATCCGGATTAGGGATTCTGCGCTGGGAGTCTCGTCGATCGTGGGAGTCACAGGTTGGTCCATCACCTTGACGGCGACCTATATACGAAACGGCGACCTCCACAGAACCCGCGATCTCTTTCGTTTCGCCGAAGCGCCCGGGGCTCCTCGCCGACGGCGAAGCCGGGCCGGGGAGCGACGGGCCGCGGCCTCTCGGGGGAGGGGGGAAACTCGCCTTCGCCGGCGAATGCGGAATCCGTGGTTCCTCCCTCGAAGGTTGCCCCAAGCCATGCACCCTTCCCCGGGACAGGGGATCGGAGCCGGCCAGATTTTCCATTCTCGCCCCCGCGGCACTGCGACCCCAGCTGCGGCCGTGGTCCACGACCAAGAGCCGGATAGAGAAGGAAGAGTCTCGGCGAAGGCAGGGGGCAGGGCGCAGGGGCCTTGGCATATTTAAGCACGCTCGTTCTATTTCTTACTTACGCACGATCGTTCTATAAACTGCGATATGCCAACGCCGCGCACCTCCAGATCCACCCAGACCCGACGGGACATCCTTGCCCGGGCCATGGACATAGCCTCCGTGGAAGGTCTCGAGGGCCTTTCGATCGGGCGCCTCGCCTCGGCTATTTCCATGAGCAAAAGCGGGCTCTTCGCCCACTTCGGGTCCAAGGAGGAACTTCAGCTGGCGGTGGTGGACGCGGCGGCCGGGCTCTTCACAGAAGAGGTACTTTCCGGGCCCCCCCGGGAAGACGAAGCGCTAGAGCGCCTCTGGGCCCTATCGCGGGAATGGCTCGCCTACATCGAGAAGGGGCTGTTCCGGGGGGGCTGCTTCTTCGCCGCGGTCTCCGCCGAGATGGACGACAAGCCCGGACGGGTGCGCGACCAGGTGGTCCACCTTACCCGCGCGTGGACCGGCCTGCTGGAGAGGGCGGCAGCCGAAGCCGTGGCGGCCGGCCACCTCGACGGCGACGGGGACCCCGCCCAGCTTGCCTTCGAACTCCACGCTTTTGTGCAGGAGGCCAACTGGGCCTTCCAACTCCACGGCGAGGCCGAGGCTTTCAACCGTGCCCGCCGCGCCATCCGCCGCAGCCTCGAGGCGGCGGCCACGCCGGAAGGACTCTCCGTCCTTCGCCAACTGGAGATCCACGCATGACGGCACCCGCAACCTGGCGATCCCTGCATCTCGACGGCGTCATCCACGCCTTCACGCGGGACGGGAAGGGCGACCCTGTCGTTCTACTCCACGGCGCCGGAGGCAACGCCCTCGCCCTGCGAACGATCGCCGCGGCTTTTGGCGAGAGGCCCCTGCTGCTCCTGGACATGCCGGGGCACGGACTCAGCCCCGCGCCCGCCAGTTGGGATCTCGACGACACGACCGCGCTGGTTACCGACGCCGCGCAGCGCCGCTTCGGCAACGTCCCGGCAATCTGGGGTGGGCATTCCTGGGGAGGAAAGGTGGCCGGCCTCGTCGCCGCGAGGAACCCGGCCGCGTGTCGCGGCCTCGTCCTCGTGGACCCGTCGCCTTCCGCTGCGGTTCCCATCGAGATCGGAACCTTCGTCGACTCCACGTGGGGAGCCGAGATGGAGGCGCAGACAAGCGCGGAGGATGCGCTGCGCGCCGCCGCGACGCAGCGCCACTGGCAGCCCTGGGACGAGGAAAGCGCCGAGGCGGCCCGGCATGGGCTCTCCAGGAAATCCGACGGCACCTGGAGCCTGGCTCCGACTCGCGCCCAGCTTCTCGCTCTTTGCACCGCCGTGCTGCACGTCGACGCCGGCGAGGCGCTGGCAGCAGCGAAAGCGGTGCCCACCCTGCTTCTCGTCGCCGAGGAAAGCCTGCCCTGGCAGCAGATGACGAACTTCGTCGTGTACGCGGAAGCAGCGCGGGCGGTGATCCCCGGCCACCACTGGATCCATCACTGCAATCGCGAAGCCGTACGGGCGGCCATCGCGGACTGGCTCGCCGCGCTCGACGAAAAAACGTGAGGGCGCGGGGGCAGCGGCGAAACCTTGCGCCGCTGCCCCCGCAAGAACTCAGAGCGCCACCCACACCGCCTTGGTCTGGGTGTAGAGGTCGAGGGCCTGGGAGCCGAGTTCGCGGCCGATGCCGCTCTCTTTGTAACCGCCAAAGGGAACGCCGGCGTCGAAGGTGTTGTAGGTGTTCACCCAGACGGTGCCGGCCTTCAAGGCCCGTGCCACGCGGTGGGCCTTCGAGATGTCGCGAGTCCACACGGCTGCCGCCAGGCCGTAGTTGGTGGCGTTGCCCGCCGCGATCACCTCATCCATGTCGCGGAAGGTGAGCGTGGAAACCACGGGCCCGAAGATCTCCTCGCGGGCGATCGTCATCTCCGGTTTCACGCCGGAGAAGATGGTGGGTTGCAGGAAGTAGCCCTTGTCCGTCGCCCGCGAACCGCCGGTGACGAGCTGCGCACCGCCCTTCTTCCCGGCATCGATGTAGCCGAGGATCTTGGTGAACTGCTCCTCGCTCACCTGGGCGCCCATCTGCGTGGCGGGATCCAGGGGATCGCCCACCTTGATCGTGCGTGCATGCTCGGCCAGGCGCTCCACGAACTCGTCGTGGGCCGAAGCCTCGACGAAGAGCCGCGAGCCCGCGCAGCACACCTCGCCCTGGTTGAAGAAGATGCCCTGCAGGGCTCCCTTCACCGCCGCCGCCAGGTCGGCGTCGGCGAACACGATGTTGGGCGACTTGCCGCCGAGTTCGAGGGAAACGCTCTTCAGGTTGCCGGCCGCCGCACGCTGGATGATGCGGCCCACTTCCGTGGAACCGGTGAAAGCCACCTTGTCCACGTCGGGGTGCTCGGCGATGGCCGCCCCCGCCGTCGGCCCGAAGCCGGTGACGACGTTGACGACACCAGGCGGAAGATCGGCCTCGAGCAGAAGCTCGGCCAGGCGCAGCGCCGTGAGCGGCGTCTGCTCGGCCGGCTTGAGGACGCTGGTGTTGCCGCAGGCCAGGGCCGGGGCCAGCTTCCAGGAAGCCATCAGCAGGGGAAAGTTCCAGGGGATGATCTGCCCGCAGACGCCGTGGGGCTCGCGGAGCGTGTACGTGAAGAAAGACTCGCCGACGGGAATCGTCTGGCCGTAGACCTTGTCGGCCCAGCCTCCGTAGTAGGCGAACACTTCCGCGGCCTGGGGAATGTCCACCGCGCTCGTCTCGCCGATGGGCTTGCCGTTGTCGAGGCTTTCGAGGCAGGCGAGTTCGTCCTTGTTCTTCATGATGAGGTCGGCGATGCGCAGCAGGACGCGCCCTCGCTCGCGAGCGCTCATTTTCGGCCAGGCTCCCGTCTCGAAGGCTTTCCTCGCAGCGGCAACGGCCTTGTCCACGTCGGCCTTGTCGCCTTCGGCCACGCTCGTCAGCACTTCCTCGGTCGAAGGATCGATGACCTCGAAGGTCTTGCCGCTGGCAGCCTCGACGAAGCGGTTGTCGATGAAGAGCTTGCCGGGCTTGCGGGCGCTGGCGGGAAGGTCGTTGCGAATCGCGGCGGCGGTTGCGGTCATGGCGTGGTCCTCCTGGGCGGGTGTCGCACTGCGGATTGCGGCGCGATCGGCGGCCGACGCTACGACTGCGCCCTGGGGTGGTCAAGGGGAACGGCGGCGCGGGGCTTGCCCCGCCGAGGCCGCCCCCCTACCCTCGCGCCACCATGAAGATCCTGCGCACCCCCGACGACCGCTTCGACAATCTCTCCGGCCATCCCTTCGCCCCGCACTACGCCGAGGTGGCCGACGGCGAGGGCGGACGCCTGCGCATGCACTACGTGGACGAGGGCCCGGCCAATGCCGCCCCCGTTCTTCTTCTTCACGGGGAACCGTCGTGGAGCTACCTCTACCGCAAGATGATCCCCGTGCTGGTGGCCGCCGGGCACCGCTGCGTGGCGCCCGACCTCGTCGGCTTCGGGCGCTCGGACAAGCCGGCCGAGCGCAGCGATTACACCTACGCCCGCCACGTGGAATGGCTGCGCGAACTGCTCTTCGATCGTCTCGATCTTCGCGGCATCACGCTGGTTTGCCAGGACTGGGGCGGATTGCTCGGCCTGCGCCTCGTCGCCGAACACGAGGCACGCTTCGACCGCGTGGTGGCCGCCAACACCTTCCTGCCCACCGGCGACACTTTCCTCGGCAACGCCTTCCTGGCCTGGCGCAAGTATTCCCAGGAGACGCCCGTTTTCAGCTGCTCGCGCATCCTGCAGGGAGCCACCACGACAGAGCTTTCGGCCGAGGTACTTCGCGCCTACGACGCGCCCTTCCCCGACGATTCCTTCCTGTCCGGTCCCCGCCAGTTTCCCACGCTGGTGCCGGCCGATACCGACAACCCCGCCACCGAGGCCAACCGCCGCGCCTGGAAGGCGCTCGAAGGCTGGACCAAGCCTTTCCTCACCGCCTTCAGCGACAGCGATCCGATCACCGCCGGCGGCGACGCCGTGTTCCGTGAACGCATCCCAGGGTGCAAGGGACAACCCCACACGACGATCACCGGAGGCGGGCACTTTCTGCAGGAGGACAAGGGAGAGGAGTTGGCGGCGCTGACGGCCAGCTTCATCGCGTCCACGCGCCTTTAGGCGGCGGGCGAATCGCCCTTGTCTTCCTAAGCGGCCTGCTTTGGATCCACGGCGCGGCGGCCCTGCTCGAGCCACTTCGCCGCGTCGGAGTCCATCAGCTGGGCAACGCGTCCCGCGTAGGTCTCGAGTTCCTCCGCGGTCAGGATGTCCTTCCAGCGGCCGTTGGTGCCCTTGAAGATGAAGCCCTTGGCCCCGCCCTCGAAGAGCTTCTCGAATGGCGCGATCTCCGCTCCCCTTTCCCTCATCGACTCGAAGGTGCAGCGCTCGACGACGGCCGGCCACTGGGCTTCGGGCACCTGCACGCCGAGGAAGTCGGCCACCCGGCGCATCTCGCCGCCGAGATCCGCCTTGAGATCGTTGAAGTGGACCAACAGCACGTTGGGAT
>JBHEPB010000265.1:0-11040 GCA_046260515.1 Binatia bacterium | reverse complement strand
AGACCAGCGTGGTGGTGCACAGCGGCGAGACGCTGATCATCGGCGGCATCATCGCCGAGTCCACCACCGACGAGAGGGAAGGCGTGCCCTACCTGATGGACATCCCCGTCCTCGGGCCTCTGTTCCGCAGCACGGGGACGTCGCGCAGGAGAACGGAGTTGATCGTGCTGATCACCCCCTTCGTCGTGAGGGACCGCGACGAGGCACGCTCGGTGACCGAGGACTTCCGCCGCCGCGTGGACGGCGTGCTGAAGGACGTCGAGATGATCGAGACGCGCGATCCCGCCTCGCACACGCTCATCCTCGAGGCGCCGAGCGGTCCGGGCACGCCGCCGCCCGCGCCGGCCTCGAAGCGACCGCCGGTGTCGCCGCCCAACGGCGGTCCGATCCCGCTGGATTTCCGGGACAACCGCAGCTAGCCGACGCGACCGGAGCGGCGCGCGGGACTCCGTCGCGACGAGGCCCGCGCGGACGTGCAGGACGCGCGACACGGGCTGCAAGTGGTGGAAGGGAAGGGAGAGCGAGTGCGCAACGTCTCGATCACGGCCATCGAAGAAGAGCTTCCGGGCGACGTCGTCGGCGACGCCGCGCTGGCGGTCGAGTTCGGTATGGACGCGGCCGCGGTCGCGCGCTGGTCGCGCGGCCAGCCGCGCTACGAGAGCCCCGACGGCGTGGGGCCGGCCGCCCTCGCGGCGCGGGCCGGAGCGCGGGCCCTGGCATCCCGGGGCCTGGCGGCGAGCGATATCGACATGGTCGTTTTCGCCACCAATACCCCCGACATGTTCTTTCCGGGATCCGCCTGCCTGCTGCAGGCGGCCCTGGCCTGCCGCACCGTGGGTGGCCTGGACGTGCGCTCCCAGTGCACCGGTTTCCTCACGGCCATCGACGTTTCGCGACGCTTCGTCGCTACGGGGATGTTCGATCGCGTGCTGGTGGCGGCGGCCGACACGCCCTCGCACTTCAACGCCCGCGACGGGCGCACACCGGAGCTGTCCTGCACCATGGGCGACGCCGCGGCGGTGGTCCTCCTCGAGGCCGGGTCGGGCCCCGGCGAGATCCTCGCCGTCGATGTGCGCAACGACGGTTCCCGCCACCGCGATTTCTGGTGCGAGTTCCCGGCCAGCCGTTTCCGCGAGGGAACCACGCTGCCCGAGCGCAACCGCCTTCCCGCCGACAAGGCCGCCGAAGGCCGCCACTTCCCCTCGGCCGACCTCGACCGCCTGCGCGACTTCGCCCTCGAGAAACTGCCGCCCCTGTTCGCGTCCGCCCTGGCCCGCGCTGGGGTCGATGCCGTGGACGTCACCTTCGTGGCCCACCTCGATCCGCGCGTCGAGGGCGAGCTTCCGGCGCTCCTCGGTCGGCCCGCCGGCCGCATCGAGGTTCCCGACACGCTCTTCAGCGGAGGCTCCGCGCTGCCCGTGCTGATGGCCAGGGCCCGTCGCGCGGGCAGGGTGACGAGCGGCCAGACCGCCGCGCTCGTGACCGCCGGATCCGGCGCGTCCTGGGGCTGCGGCGTGGTGAGGATTCCATGAGCCGGACGACGACTCCTGGCGGCGATTTGCCGCCGCGTTCGCACATCCTCGGGTCCGGTTTCGAGGTGCCGCGCACGGTGGTCACCAACGACGACCTCTCGCTGATCCTCGACACCACCGACGCGTGGATCCAGCAGCGCAGCGGCATCCGCGAGCGCCACTACGTGGACGACGACAAGGGCAGCACGCCCCTGGCCGCCCGCGCCGCCCTCACCGCGATGGCCAAGGCCGGCATCGGCCCCGGCGACATCGACCTGATCCTGTGCGGCACGCTCAGCCCCGACATCGACTTTCCCGGCAACTCGGCCCTCGTCCAGGAGGCGCTGGGGCTGGCCGGCATTCCCGCGCTCGACGTGCGCAACCAGTGCTCGGGCTTCCTGTACATGCTGGCCATCGCCGACCAGTACATCCGCACCGGCGGCGCGCGCCACGTGCTGGTGATCGGCAGCGAGGTGCACTCGAGCGGCCTCGAGTTCGCCGATCGCAGCCGTCACGTTACTGTGCTCTTCGGCGACGGCGCCGGCGCCGTCGTGGTCGGCCCTTCGCCATCGCCGGAGCGGGGTCTGCTCACCGTCAACCTGCACTGTGAAGGCGCTTTCGCCGAGAAGCTCTGTCTGCTCGGCCCGGGATCGCTGCACAAGCCGCGCCTCGCGCCCGACTGGACTCCGGCCGACATCTACGGATGGCCCCAGATGGACGGCCGCTTCGTGTTCCGCCACGCCGTCACGCGCATGACGGAGTCGATCGAGGAAGCGCTGGCCGCCATCGGCCGCACCAAGGAGGACATCTCCATGGTGATCCCCCACCAGGCCAACCTGCGCATCAACCAACTGGTCGCGATGGGCCTCGGGTTCGGTGAAGACCGCATGGCCAACAACATCGACCGCTACGGCAACACCACGGCGGCCACCATTCCCATCCTGCTGACCGAAGTCTGGGAGGCCGGCCGCATCCGCGAAGGCGACCTCGTGTGCCTGGCCGCTTTCGGCGCCGGCTTCACCTGGGGCGCGGCCCTTTACCAGTGGTGACCGGGCGGTGACGCGCGTGCCGGCCAGCCTCGCCACCAGGGTGGGGAGCGTCGCGCTTGCCACCCCGGTGATCGCCGCCTCGGGAACCTTCGGCTACGGCGTCGAGTACGACGGACTGCTCGACTGGTCCCTCGTTGGCGGCGTCTCGGTGAAAGGCCTGTCGGCCGAGCCCTCCAAGGGGCACGCCGCCCCGCGCATGGTGGAGACGCCGGGCGGCATGCTCAACGCCATCGGGCTGCAGAACATCGGCGCCGAGGCCTTCCTGCGCGACAAGCTGCCGAAGCTTCGCGGCTACGGCCCTCGTGTGATCGTCAACTGCTGGGGCAACACCACGGCCGACTTCGAGCGCGTCGTCGATGCCCTCGAGGGCGCCGAGGGCATCGACGCTCTCGAGCTCAACCTGTCCTGCCCCCACAAGCACGAGTGGGGCGGGGTGCTTGCCGCCGATCCCAAGACCACCTCAGCCGTCGTCGGCGCGATCCGGCGCCGGACGCAGAGGCCCCTGTGGGTGAAGCTGTCGCCGAACGTGACGGACATCACCGAGATTGCCAGGATCGTCGAAGGCGAGGGGGCCGACGCCGTCACCGTCATCAACACCCTGCGCGGCCTCGTCGTGGACGTGAAGACGCGTCGTCCGGCCCTCGCCAACGGCAGCGGCGGCCTGTCGGGGCCGGCGATCAAGCCGGTGGCCCTGTACATGGTGTGGCAGACCGCGCGCGCGGTCTCGATTCCCGTGGTCGGGGCAGGCGGGATTCGCAGCGGCCGCGACGCGGTGGAGTTCCTCATGGCCGGCGCCCGCGCCGTCGAGGTGGGCACGGCCTCCCTCTACGATCCGGGCGCGGTGGCCCGCATCGCCGCCGAGATCGGTACGGTGCTCGGGGAGCTCGGCGAGGCCTCGGTCGAGGCCGTCATCGGCACCCTCCAGGCCTGAGGCCGGTTCCATTCCCTCGCGCCTGAACGGGCGGACAGGACGACGGCTCCTTTTGTCTCCGGAGCTTTGTTTTTCCTGTTTTTTGATCAACGGCCGGCCGCGCCGGGGCTCTCGGCTCACATAAGCGAGTTTGACCCTGCCGAGGAGCGCAGCTAAACTTCGCGGGCTGTTCCCTTGGATTGGGCTAGGAGATCACACTTGGAATACAAGGTCGGAGACAAGGTCGTCTATCCCGCTCATGGAGTCGGCATCATCGAGGAAGTGGAAACCCGAACGATTTCGGGATCCAACGCCATCTTCTACTCCCTGCGCATCATCGATTCCGACATGAAGATCATGATCCCGACGAGCAAGTGCAAGTCGGTGGGCCTTCGCCGCGTGATCGGCAAGGAAATGGTCACCAAGGTCTACAAGGTGCTGCGCGAGAAGCGCGTCACCGTGGACCAGGCCACCTGGAACCGGCGCTACCGCGAGTACACCGAGAAGATCAAGACCGGCTCTGTGCTGGAGATCGCCGAGGTGCTTCGCGACCTGTTCATGCTCAAGGGCGACAAGGAACTCTCCTTCGGCGAGCGCAAGATGCTCGACACCGCCCGCAATCTCCTCGTCAAGGAACTCGCCATCGCGAAGTCCAACACCGAGGAGAACATCATGGAAGAACTGAAGACCATTTTCGGCCACTGAGGCCGGGACGGTCGCCCGTGTGAAGATCGCCCTCGTCATCCCCGCCGCCGGCAGCGGCCAGAGGCTCGGTCGGGGAATGCCCAAGGCCCTCGTGGACGTGGGCAGCAGGCCGCTGCTTCGCCTCACCCTGGACCGCCTCGCCGCCGCCGCGGACTTCCTCGAGACCGTGGTGCTGGCGCCCCCCGACGCCATCGCCCGCTTCGAGGCCACCCTGGCCGGCAGCGGCGCATCCCTCGGTACCTGGAGAGTGCTCGCCGGCGGAGCCACCCGGCAGGCTTCGGTGGCCGCCGGCTTGGCCGCCCTCCAGTCCGATGCCGAGGTCGTCTGCGTCCACGACGCCGCGCGGCCGCTGGTGGCGGCCAGAACGGTACGCGAAGTCCTCGAGGCCGCCGGTCTCCACGGCGCGGCCACGGCCGCCTCGCGCCCCTCCGACAGCGTGCGCCAGGACACCGGCAGCGGAGCCTCGACCGCCCTCGACCGTTCTAAGCTCTGGCTGGTGGAAACCCCGCAAGCCTTCCGCCGCGACATCCTCGCCCGCGGTCACCGCGAGGCCATCACGGGCGGTGCGTCCTACACCGACGACGCCTCTCTGGTCGAGGCGATCGGCCAGCAAATCCGTATCGTTGAGTCGGAAGGCCGAAACCTCAAGGTGACGTTGGAGGCCGACCTGGCCCTGGCCGCCGACCTGCTGCGCAACCGTCCCTGACGGGAACCCGAGGGGTCAGACCGGCTGCGCCCGGGGGGAGGGGCGAAGCGCATCGTTGAGGCTGCCGGACCGCAGCGCCACGGCCGAGAACTCCACTCGCGCGAACCCCGCCGCCAGGATGCCGTCGCGGGCCTTGTCGCGAACGTCTTCCAGGGCGAGCCGCTCAAGTTCGGCCGCTGCCACTTCCACCCGCGCCGCCTCCCCGAGATAGCGCACCCGGAGTTCCGTGAAGCCCAGCCGTCGCAGCGCCGCCTCGGCTGCCGCCACCCGGGCAAGACCTTCGCGGGTGATGGCGGTGCCGTAGGGAAATCGCGAGGACAGGCAGGGCGAAGCCGGACGGTCGGCGGTGGCCAGGCCGTAGAACCTCGACAGGGCGCGCACCGCGGCCTTGGAAAGCCCGGCCTCCACCAGCGGGGGGCGCACCCCGCGCTCGGCAGCGGCGCGCAGGCCCGGGCGGTAGTCGCCGAGGTCGTCGGTGTTGACCCCGTCGCCGACGAAAGCGTAGCCGCGCTCGCGGGCTACCCGCTCACACTGCGGGTAAAGGGTTTCCTTGCAGAGGTAGCAGCGATGGGCGGGGTTGTCCGCGTAGCCCGGCGTTTCCAGTTCGTCCACCTCGACCACGAGGTGCTCGGCGCCGATGGCGGCGGCCAGGCGGCGGGCCTCGTCCACTTCCTCGTGGGTATTGGTGGGGGAGCGCGTGGTCAGGGCCACGAAACGCAGCCCGGGGGCGTCGGCCGCGGCGCGCACGACCAGGGTGGAATCGACGCCGCCCGAGAAGGCGAGGACGGCCGTTTCCATCGACGCGAGGATGGCGGTGAGGCGGCGCCGGTCCGCTTCGACCGAAGCGCTCACAGACCGCCCCTCTCGAAGACGTTGGTGGTCAGGTAGCGCTCGCCGCTGTCGCAGAGGATGCAGAGCACGATGGCGTCGGCGGGAAGGCCCGCGGCGACGCGCAGGGCCGCCACGGCGATGGCGCCCGAGGAGATGCCCGCCAGGATCCCTTCCTCGCCAGCCAGGCGCCGGGTCATGTCTTCGGCTTCCTCATCGCCGACGGCCTCGATGCGGTGGATGACGCTACGGTCGAGGTTGTCCGGGACGAAGCCCGCGCCGATGCCCTGGATACGGTGGCGACCCGGCCGGCCGCCGGAGAGCACCGCCGAGGAGGCCGGCTCCACGGCCACGACGAGGGCCTGGGGCCTTTCCGCCTTCAGCACGCGCCCGACGCCGGTGATGGTGCCCCCGGTTCCCACGCCCGCGACGAAGGCGTCGAGGCGCGGGCACTGCGCAAGAATCTCGACGGCGGTGGTGCGGCGGTGAGCGTCGGGGTTGGCCGGGTTGGAGAACTGGCCGGGCATGAAGAAAGAAGGGTCGGAGGCGGCGATGCGGTGGGCCTCGTCGATGGCGGCCTGCATGCCGATCGAATCCGGGGTCAGCACCAGTTCGGCCCCGTAGGCCATGAGCAGGCTGCGGCGCTCTTCGCTCATGGAGTCGGGCATGGTCAGCACGAGGCGGTAGCCCCTTGCGGCTGCGACCATGGCCAGGCCGATGCCGGTGTTGCCGCTGGTGGGCTCGACGATGGCCGACCCGGGGCGAAGGCGCCCGTCTCTTTCGGCGGCCTCGACCATGGCCAGGCAGATTCGGTCCTTGACGCTTCCGGCCGGATTGAAGGCCTCGAGCTTGGCGAAGACCCGGGCCGCGCCGGGCGCCGCGAGGCGCTTCAGCTCGACCACCGGGCTGTTTCCGATCAGTTCGAGGGGGCTCCTGGCGACCTGGGAGGGAAGGGGCATGAGGTGCCGCGCGGCTCCTCGCGGGGCGACGCGGCGGCGAAGGATACGAACCTTGCCGGGGGCTGTCAAAGCTTGCGCAGCGGGCGCGGGTGAAGCCGTGGCGCGCTTCTGCTAGTTTCCCACGATCACGCCGAGGAGGATGTGAAGCCTTGTCCGTACAAGACAGCAGCAACGGCGCCGTGCCGATCACCTTTTCGAGCTTCGTCATCGGCCTGGCCACCCAGGCCCTGATGTTCCTGGGCGCTGCCCCCGACCCCCGAGGGGGAAAGGCGGAGCGCAACCCGGCCGAGGCCAAGGCCATCATCAGCGTGATCGAGATGCTGGCCGGGAAAACCAAGGGCAACCTCGGCGAGGACGAAGCCAAGCTGGTCGAGGAAGTGCTTTACGAACTCCGTATGCGTTACGTCAACGAGATGCGCCGCGATTCGGCGCAAGAGGAATCCAAGGGATGAAGGCGACGCGATCGCTGTTGGTGACGGGCCTGCTGGTAGGGGCTGTGGTGGGAATCGGGGTGACGATGTCGGCCAGGCGCGAGGGCAGCAGCCTCGCCGAGGCTCCGCCGCCGATGGCGACAGTCGTGCAAGCCCCCGCTCTTTCGGGAACGGATCCCCAGGCCGCACTTGCGCCGCGCTACACGGCCCTGCCGGTGTCGATGCCCAACGGCTCTGTTCCCGTGGTCGGCGGTCTTCCCGACTTCTCGACCCTGGCTGAAGCGCTGGCGCCGTCTGTGGTGAACATCTCCACCGAGTCGGAAGAAAACGAAGCCGACGCCGAACGGCGCATGATGCAGAACCCCTTCGAGTCTTTCCAGGGACCGCGGCGCAGCCTCGGCTCTGGATTCGTCTTCGACCAGGAAGGCTACATCATCACCAACGCCCACGTCGTCCAGGACGCGACCAAGATCGTGGTGCGCCTCCACGACGAACGCGAGCTCGAGGCCAAGGTCATCGGCAGCGATGCCAAGACCGACATTGCCGTGATCCGCATCGAAGGCGCCGAAGACCTCGTGCCCGTCTCCCTCGGCGACTCCGGCTCGCTCAAGGTGGGCGAGTGGGTGCTGGCCATCGGCAATCCCTTCGGGCTCGACCACACGCTGACGGCCGGCATCGTGTCGGCCAAGGGGCGCCGCATCAGTCGCCGCAATCCCTACGATGATTTCATCCAGACCGACGCCGCCATCAATCCCGGCAACTCGGGCGGGCCGCTGGTGAACCTGGCCGGCCAGGTCATCGGCATCAACTCGGCGATCTTCTCGAGCGGGGGAGGCAACATCGGCATCGGCTTCGCCATCCCCATCAACATGGCCCGCGAGATCGTTCCCCAGCTGAAGGAGGACGGCCACGTCACCCGCGGCTGGCTGGGTGTGAAGATCCAGCCGGTGGACGCCGACATCGCCCGCTCCCTCGGACTGGAAGAGTCGAAGGGCGCGCTGGTCGCAGAGGTCTTCAAGGACAGCCCGGCGGCGGCCGCCGGCGTGCAGATCGGCGACGTGATCGTGGGCTTCGACGGCAACGACGTCGTCAAGTCGGCCGACCTGCCGGCCCTGGTGGCGAGCACTCCGGTCGGCAAGACGGCCAAGCTCGTGGTGATACGCGGCGGCGACCGCCTGACGGTGGACGTGGAAGTCGCCAAGCTCGCCGAGGACGCGGAGTCGGTGAGGCCCGTGCGCGCCGCCGCCCTCGGACTGACCGTGCAGGACCTGACGCCCGACGTGGCCCAGGAACTCGGCATCGAGAAGGACGCCGGCGGAGTCGTGGTCACCTCGGTGACCAAGGGCTCGGCCGCCGCCGCCGCCGGCATGGAGCCGGGCGACCTCGTGGTGTCCGTGGCCAACGAGCCCATCACCAGCGCCGAACGCTTCCGCGAGATGCTGGAAAAAGCCACGCCGGAGCGCGGACTGCTGGTTCTCGTGCGCCGCGGCGACCAGACCCTCTTCCGCGTGCTCAAACCGCTGGCCAAAAAAATGGAAAGCAGGGAAGGGCAAGACGGAAAGGAGGACAACGAAGGCGAAGGACCGGAGTCGCCTCGATGACCACGCGGAAGGCTCCCCCCCGCAGCGCGGCGCGTCGCCGCGCCTTCTCGCTGGGCCGCTTCGTCGCGTCCCTGGCCTTCGTGCTGGTGCCGCCCACGCTCTCGCTCGGCGCCCTCGGCACCTGGATGGAGTACGAGAAGATCGAGCAGAAGCTGCTCGCCAAGTTCGAGGGCGAGCGCTGGGACATCCCCGCCCGCATCTACAGCGACAGCTACTCGATCTATCCCGGTCTGCGCGTGGACACGCCGTCGTTCCGGCGCCGCATCGAGAGGCTCGGCTACAGCAAGACGGGGGGCACGCCCTCGCGGCGCGGCACCTACAGCCTGTCCTCCGGCGACGCGAAGTTCGCGATCTGGCTCCACCAGTTCGACTACGCCACGCGGCGCGAGCCGGGCCGCCTCGTCGAGATGAAGCTCGACGATTCGGGCCGCATCGTCTCGATGCGCAGCGACGGCAAGGAGATTTACGAGTTCGAGCTCGAGCCGGCCCTGCTGAGCGGCGCCGGCGGAAGGGCCAGCGAGCAGCGCCAGGTCCTCGAGCTGGAGCAGTTCCCGCCCATGCTGGTGCGCTCGGTGCTGGCCGTGGAGGACAAGCGCTTCTTCGACCACGCCGGCATCGACGTGATGGGGCTCACGCGGGCCCTGGCGGTCAACGTCACCTCGGGCGAGATCCGCCAGGGCGGCTCCACGCTCACCCAGCAGCTCATGAAGAACTTCTTCCTGAGCGACCAGCGCACCATGGGCCGCAAGGTGAGGGAAGCGGCGCTCGCCCTCATGGCCGAGCAGCGCTTCTCCAAGGGCGAGATCCTCGGCAACTACCTGAACGAGATCTACATGGGGCAGAACGGCTCCAGCGCGATTCACGGCATGGGCGAGGCCGCGCGCTTCTACTTCGCCCGCGACGCCGCCGACCTCTCCCTCGGGGAGATGGCCACCCTGGCCGGCGTGATCCGCGCGCCCAGCTACTACTCGCCCCACAAGCACCCTGAGCGCGCGCAGTCGCGCCGCGACCTGGTGCTGTCGATGCTCTACGACCAGGGCGACATCGACCAAGCCTCCTACGAACTGGCCCTCCAGGAGCCGATCGAGACGGCGGCTCCCGACACCGTGGGCATCCGCGCGCCCTACTTCGTGGACTTCGTGTCGAGGGAACTCTCCAAGCGCTACCCGGCCCGCGTGCTGCAGAGCGAGGGCTACCGCATCTTCACCACGCTGGACCCGGAGATGCAGGCCATCGCCGAGAGCGTGGTGGCCGACAACGTGGTCGAGATGGAGAACGACATCGGCGAGGCGCTGGCCAAGGCCGGCCAGCCCCTGCAGGCGGCCATGGTCGTGATGGAGCCGCGCACCGGCGCCATCCGCGCGATGGTCGGCGGCCGCGACTACGGCGGCAGCCAGTTCAACCGCGCCATCGACATGCGGCGCCAGCCCGGTTCCACCTTCAAGCCCATCGTCGCGCTGGCCGCCGTCGGCAGCGAGCAGGTGGGCGCGCGCCACTTCCGCCCGAGCTCGCTGGTGATGGACGAGCGCATGCAGTGGGAGTGGCAGGGCCAGGTGTGGTCGCCGCGCAACTACGAAGGCGAGTTCTACGGCATGGTCACCATCCGCGAAGCCATCGAGCACTCGCTCAACTCGGCGGTGGCGCGCATCGCCAAGGACGTGGGCGTCAAGCCCATCCGCGATCTCGCCGTGCGCCTCGGCATGACCTCCGACCTCGGCGTCTACCCGAGCATCGTGCTCGGCGGCCAGGCCGTTCCGCTGCTCGACATGGCCAAGGTCTTCAGCGTCTTCGCCGCCGACGGCATGAGGGCGACGCCGCTGTCGGTGCACAAGGTGGTGGAGTCGGGCGGCCACCTGCTCGAGGGCAACAGCGTGGAGGTGCGACGGGTGATCCCGGCCACCGACGCCTATCTCGTCACCCACCTGCTCGAGGGCGTGATGGAACGCGGCACCGGCGCCACGGCCCGCCGCAAGGGCTTCAAGCACCCGGCCGCCGGCAAGACCGGCACGTCCAACGACTACAAGGACGCCTGGTTCGTCGGCTACACGCCGAACCTGCTCACTGCCGTCTGGGTGGGCTTCGACGAAGCGGCCAGCATGGGCCTGGCCGGCTCGGAAGCCGCGCTGCCGATCTGGACCGACTTCATGCGCCAGGCACTCGGCGACACGCCCCACGACAGCTTCGAGGTTCCGCCGGGCGTCGTGCTGGTGGACGTGGACAAGAAGAACGGGCGCATCGCGCGCCCCGAGTGCCCCAAGCAGATTCGCGAGGCCTTCCTCGAAGGCGAGGAGCCGCGCGAGTCCTGCCAGGATCACGGCGGCGAGTGGCGCTGAGGCGGGC
>JBHEPB010000246.1:0-8489 GCA_046260515.1 Binatia bacterium | reverse complement strand
CGACCAGGGTCGCTGCGAGCACCGCCACTGCGGAAAAGCCGGGTCCGGTTTTGCTCATGCCCCCCTTGTACGCGCCCCCGCCCCGCCGTCCAACTACGCACCTACACCCCGTCTCGCCGACCTGGAGACCAGCCGCCGGGGCATTCGAGCAACCGCGTCTTGGAGGTCGGGGGTCGGGGCGTTCGCGAGGTCGCCTCCGCAGCGAGCAAAGCGAGCGAGGACAGCGGCCGAACGAATACCCCGGCCCCCGACCGATCTCACCCCCCCCCATCGGAAAATGTACCTGTCCCCGATTTCCAACATCACCGCCGCCGCGAAACCCCGATCTTCGGGCAAACGACCTCCAGCGGACATTCACTGCACCGCGGCGAAAGCGGCCGGCAAACCGTCTGCCCGAACGACACCAGCAGGTCGTTGATCTGCAACCAGTAGCGCCTCGGCAGCTTCTCGCGCAGGGCCATCTCCGTCTGCTCCGGGGTCTTCGTCTCCACGTAGCCCCAGCGATTGGTAATACGGTGGACGTGCGTGTCCACGCAGATACCCGGCTTCCCGTAGCCGGCCGCCACCACCAGGTTGGCCGTCTTGCGGCCCACGCCCTTCAGCTTCAGGAGTTCGTCGATGTCGTCCGGGACGCGCCCGTTCCACTCCGCGAGAATGCGCCGGGCCATCTCGATGAGCTGCGGAGCCTTGGTGCGGTAGAAGCCCACCGGGTAGATGGTCTTCTCCACCTCCTTCACGTCCGCCGCCGCCATGGAGGCCAGGTTCGGCCAGCGCTCGAACATGCGCGCCGCCGCCTTGGCCGTGGTGCCGTCCTGGGTGCGCAGGCTGAGGATGCACGAGGACAGCACGCGCCAGGGTTCGCGCGTGGTGACCGCGATGAGAGTGACCACCGGCGCCTCCTGGCGGGCCGCTTCCTTCTTCAGGTGGCGGAAGATGAAGGGCAGCGCCGCATTGTCCACAGGATCGGCCCCGGTTGTCCTCTTCGACATGCCCCCGCATAGGAAGGCGCTCGCGTGCATGCAACCGCCGAGTGCCCACGTGCATCTTCGCGGTCCCACGTTTAGGTAAGGCCCATGGCTGCCCTTCCCGGTCACTCCAAGCTGCGCATCGGTATCGTCGGCGCCGGCAAGCACGGCGCCCGCTACGCCGCCCATGCCGCCCGGGACGTGGACGGCCTGGAACTGGCAGCGGTCTGCCGCCGCGACGAGTCCAAGGGAAAAGCCCTGGCCGTCGAGCTCGGCTGCGACTTCGAAAGCGACGCCCTTCGCCTCCTCGCCCGCCGCGACATCGACGCGGTGGTTCTGTGCACGGTACCGCGCCTGCTGCCCGAGTTCGTGGACGCCGCCCTCGCCACCGGCAAACGCATGGTGGTCGAGAAACCGGTGTCGCCCACCCTCGACTCGGGCATCCGCATGCTCCGCGCCATCGAGGAGTCGGGCCTTTACTGCATGGCCGGCCACACCCTGCGCTTCAATGCCGGCGTCGAAGCCCTGAGGCGCGAGATTCCCTCGCTCGGCCGTCTCGACTCCTTCAGCTTCTCCCAGCGCTATCCTCCCCAGTTCGACCTCGTGTGGCTCGACACCCCGCAGGAGTCGGGAGGCGGCAACATCCTGCACACCGGCGTGCACACCTTCGACCTGCTGCGCTGGCTGAGCGGCCGCGAGGTGAAATCGGTGGCGGCCCAGGCCCGCATCGTCTGCACCACGAACACCGAGGACCACTTCGTGGCGACCGTCGCCATGGAAGATGCCGGGCTGCTGGCCCAGGTGTCCTGCTCGCGCTCCACCCACAGCCGCAACGGCCTGGTCGAAGTGACGGGCCAGCACGGGCAGCTGGTGGTGGACCACGTGCTGGGCAGCGGCTATCGCCTGGGGCCCAAGGGTCGCGAGGAACTCGCCATGGACGCGCCGCGCATGACGGTGAAGAGCCTTCTCGAGCGCTTCGTGGACGACGCCCGGCGCGACGCCCCGCCCTGGATCTCCTACCGCGACGGGCTGGAAGCGGTGGCAGTGGCCGAAGCCTGCTACCGCTCGCTTGCGTCGAAGGCCTTCGAGGACGTCCGCCGCCTGCCGCACCAAGGCCGTTGTCTTGCCGGGGCAAGAAGCTAAAGTGCCCGGATGGCATCCGCGCGTCGAGTTACGGTCGTCAGCCACGGCCCCAACTGTCTCGACGGCCTGACCTGCGCGGTAGTGGCCGCCCGCCACTTCGCGGGGCGCGAGTTCCAGCCCACCTTCGCAAGCAACCGCCAGATCGACGACGCCCTGCGCCGCTACAACCCGGCCCACCCCGAGTCCGAAGAACTCTGGATCACCGACATCTCCTGGCGCGACGACGAGACCACCCAGCACCTGAACGCCCTGGTGGACCGCGGCCTCGAACTGCACTGGGTGGACCACCACAAGTCGGCCCTGGAGGCTCGCGAGAAGGGGCACCTCCAGGCCAGGTTCACCGACCACATCCTCGACATGAAGTACGCGGCCAGCCGCCTCCTCTACGAGGAACTCTGCCGCCGCGATGCCGTCGCCGGGCGCGCCAATCCCGATTTGCTCGCCCTCCACAACCTGGTGATGACGGCCGACGACAACGACCGCTGGATCCTCGCCATCGAGGGCTCGCGCGAGCTGGCGCTGACGGTGAGGGCCATGGACCAGCAGGAGGCCTACCGCTCCCTGCTCGCCATGAACACCGACCTCGCCTACGGCCCCGAGCTGCGCCGCGCCCACGACCGCGTGCAGCGCGAACTGGCCTCGACCTTCCGCCTGGCCGAGAACACCTGCACCGTGAAGGAAGTCGCTTCGCGCGACCTGCGCGTGATCTCCTGCGAGTGCGACGGCTACTCGGGCGAGATCGCCGATCGCTGGCGCAGCCGCTGGAACCGCGGCGTCTTTGCCGTGTACGACCGCCGCGGCGGCGGCATCAGCTTCCGGCGCACGCCCGACTGCCCCGTGGACCTGTCGCGCCTGGCCGGCAGCTTTGGCGGCGGCGGCCACGAAGCGGCAGCAGGATGCGAGATCGAAATTCCCGGCCCCGACCGCGCCGACACCCTGGCAACGAAGGTGGCCGAAGCACTGACGAGGGAGGTGGACCTGTGAGCTCGCCCGACGGCGCCCTGCCGCTTCAGATCACCTTCGAACTTCCGACCATCCAGTTCCCTCCGGTTAGCGAACGCGCCCACGGCGAAGTCTGCATGGCCATCCTGCGCCGCAGCGGCCGTTTCCTGCTGCAAACCAAACAGAACTATCCGGGCTCGGTGATGCGCCTCCCCTCGGGTGGCATCCACCGCGGCGAAAAGGTGGTGGACGCCCTGCTGCGTGAGATCTGGGAAGAGACCAACCTGGAGGTGAAAGTGGAGCGCTTCGTGGCCCGCATCGGCTACAAGGCCGGCGAGGCCCGCTCGCGTTTCTTCACCCACCTTTTTTTCGTGCGCGAGGTGTCGGGTGTGCTGCAGAGCAACGACCCCAACGAGAAGATTTCCGACTGGCAGGAAGTGCTGCCCGACGAGCTGCCCGACTACGCCGAGAAGCTGCGCCGCATGACGCCGTCGTGGCGGAGCTGGGGCATCTTCCGCGCGGCCGCGATGGACATCCTCTTCAAGCATACCGCCCACCAGATCCGCCAGGGCTGATCCCCGATGGTTCCCCGCCTCGGCCTGCTGGGCGGCATCCTCGCCTTCCTCGTCATCGGGTTCCTGCCGGCCACGCCGGGGCTTCCGGCCGAGGCCCAGTGGGCGGCGGCCACCGGCGTGCTGATGGCCACGTGGTGGCTCACCGAGGCGATGCCGGCAGCGGCGACGTCCCTGGCGCCGATCGTGTTGCTTCCCCTTTGCGGCGCGATGCCCGCCGGCGAGGTCACGCGGGCCTACGCTAGCGAAACCAACCTTCTCTTTCTCGGCGGTCTCATGATCGCGATGGCCGTCGAGCGCTGGGACCTGCACCGGCGCATGGCGCTGGCCATCATCCATTCCTTCGGGGGCACGCCGGCCAGCCTGATGTTCGGGTTCATGGCGGCCACGGCGGCCATCTCCGGATGGATCTCCAACGCGGCCACCACGATGATGATGATGCCGATCGCCACGGCCGTGCTGCTGCACTTTCGCCAGGACGAACCCGGGCTGGAGGAGGAGATGGCGCCTCCCCTGCTGCTGGCCATCGCGTACTCGGCCAGCATCGGCGGCCTGGCCACCATCGTCGGCACGCCGCCCAACGCCATCTTCGTGGGGCAGATGGCCAGTCTCTTCCCCGAGGCTCCCCGCATCGGCTTCCTGCAGTGGATGATGGTGGGCGTGCCGGTGGTGCTGGTGATGCTGCCGCTGGCCTGGCTCTATCTCGTGCGCTTCGCGTCCTCGCTATGGAAGAGCACGGCGATACTCGACCGCGACGTCATCACCGCCAGAAGGCGGGAACTCGGGCCGATGACGACGGCCGAGCGGCGGGTGACGTTCGTGTTCGCCACGACGGCGCTGCTGTGGATGACGCGCTCGCCCATCCATATGGAGGCCTTCACCGTCCCGGGCTGGTCGGACCTGCTCGCCCAGCCGGCTTTCGCGGGCGACTCGACGGTGGCCATCGGCATGGCGCTGGTGCTCTTCGTGATTCCTTCGGGCCGCGAGACGGGAGAGCGCCTTCTCGACTGGAAAACGGCCGCGCGGCTGCCCTGGGGCGTGCTGATCCTGCTCGGCGGCGGCTTCGCGCTGGCCGACGCCATGCGCGCGACGGGCCTGGCCGAATGGATCGGCCACGGCCTCGGCTCCCTCCACAGCCTCGGTCCGGTCCCCACGGTGCTCCTGCTGTGTACCGCCGTCCTTTTCCTCACCGAGATGATGACCAACACGGCGCTCACCACCATCATGATGCCGGTGCTGGCGGCCAGCGCGGTGGCGGGCGGCATCGATCCCTTCCTGCTCATGGTGCCCTGCACGCTGGCAGCGTCGCTGGCGTTCATGTTGCCGTCGGGAACGGCGCCCAACGCCATCGTGTTCTCGAGCGGCCACCTGAGAATGGCCTACATGGCCCGCGTCGGCTTCGTGCTGAACCTCGTCTCCATCGTGGTCATCACCGCCATCACTTTCGCGGTGGCGGGTCCCGTCTTCGGGATCTCCCTCGACACGCTGCCCGCGTGGGCGCATCCTTGAGGCCGCCGCCATGAACCCTTCCTGCACCCACGTCGCCCTGTTCTGCCGCAACATCGAGGCTTCCGTCGCGTTCTACGCCAAGCACGTCGGACTGAAGGAAGTGCACCGCCGCGTGGACGACGACACCACCGTGGTGTGGATGGGAGAGGAAGCGCGCGAGGCGTGCTTCGTGATCGTGCTGCTCGGCATCGCGCCGCCGGGAGGGGAAGGATCGGTGGCCCACCTGGGCTACGCGGTGGCCTCGCACGACGACGTGGACCGCGCCGCCGAACGCGGCCGCGCCGAGGGCCTCGACGTGCAGGGTCCCGTCGAGGCCGGCCCCGTCGTGGGCTACTACTGTTTGCTGAGGGATCCCGACGGCAACTGGGTGGAGTTCTCCCACGGCCAGGCCCTCGGCCCCGCCGCCGCGCACTGAAGAAACTGGGCCTTCGCGGATTCGTGTGGGTAGCCGCTCCTGGCTTTTCGAGGATTCTCTGGCGGTCAGGTCGGCCGCAGCATCACTCAGGGTAAGGTCGGGACTGGCGGCCCCGGCTTCGGCACGCAGCCGACTGCTGCACGAACATTCCCCGGGGAATGTCGGGCGGGATCCAATCGCCAGGCGCGGCAACGTCGCTGCTGCACGAACATTCCCCGGGGAATGCGGGGCGGGACCCGGGCGCGGACAGCGGCCGCTATGACATTGGTGTGATGGAAACTTCGTTGCGCTGTCGGATTCGCTTGACGCGATTCTTCGCCTCCTCCCGCCGCCCGTAGCGGGCCGAAATACTGCCGATCACTTTTCTCACCCAACTCACGCGCATCGCCCGTCAGATTCTGCGCGTGGCTTCGGGAGGCGACGTCCTGCGACGGTGCCAACCTCGCCGCCAACGACGCAGAAAAAACCCGTGGTACAAGCGTCTTCATGACGACACCCTTCGATTCCGTCGCAAAGCTCTCCGAACAGGAACTGCTCGATCACTTCACGGGCCTCGTCGTTCGCGACCGGCAGACGACAAGTGAGCTGCTCGTCGCGATCGCCGAGATCGACGAGCGCAAGCTCTGGGCCCGGCATGCCTGCTCCTCCATGTTCATCTTCTGCAGTCGGAGTAGAGATGACCATCGCTGGTCACCCCCTCCACAGATCCCGGCGAGCGGCATTATCGCACCGGGCTCCTGCCTTGGGTGATGACGCCAAGCCGATACAACGGATAGGGATGACATATGCGGACCGGGGGCAGCCAGCGATCTACGAGCCGCTGCATTCGCTCCCACGGCATCCGGTGTTTCTGGCTGCGCCGCTTGAGCGCACGCCACCAGTACCGCATGACGTGGTACCGAAACCCGGCGACTCTTCGGCCGTTCATGGGCACCGCGTAGTAGCGCATGTGTCCATCGACCACCGAGCGCAGCCACTGTCCGACCTCGGGGACGGGATCGTGCATGCGACGGCGAAGCTCAATCTTCACGTATTTGAGCTTGGCTCGCATGCGCTTTCGCATCGTATGCCGCAACACCGTGAACCTGCCATTCCTCTTCTTGCCGCACACGTGCGTGAAGCCGAGGAAGTCAAAGGTCTCGGGCTTTCCCTGACCGCTCCGCTTTCGATTCCGGGCAGCAAACTGCCCGAACTCGATCAGGCGAGTCTTGTCGGGGTGCAGTTCCAGGGCGAACTGTCGAAACCGTTCGACGAGCTCGCCGAGGAACCGCTCGGCGTCCGACCGGTGCTCAAATCCGACAATGAAGTCGTCGGCGTAGCGCACGACAATCATGTCGCCGCCCGCGCACCGCTTCCTCCACTGCTGGACCCACAGGTCGAAGACGTAGTGAAGGTAGATGTTCGCCAGGAGCGGGCTGATACTCCCGCCCTGCGGCGTACCTTCCTCACTACGGATGCGCTTGCCGTCTTCGAACACGCCGGCCTTGAGCCATTTCTGGATCAACCTGACGACGCGCTTGTCCGCAATCCGGTGCTCGAGGAACCGAACCAGCCATTCGTGGTCGATGGCATCGAAAAACCCACGGATGTCAGCATCGAGCACCCAGTTCACTTTCCTCGTCAGCAGTCCCGCATAGAGCGCGTCCAGCGCACTGTGCGGACTCTTTCCGGGCCGAAACCCGTACGAGAATCCGAGGAAGTCCGTTTCGCAGACGGTGCCTAGAACCTCGACGGCCGCGCGCTGGACGATCTTGTCCTCCAGCACGGGCACGCCGAGCGGTCTCATGCGTCCGTCGGTCTTCGGTATGTAGACCCTGCGAACCGGCCTTGCCCGGTACGCTCCACGCTTCAGCCGCGCGCTGAGATCCTGGAGATTGCTCTCCAGGTCCTCCCCGTAGGCTTTCCACGTCTGCCCGTCGATGCCGGGCGCAGCCTGCCTCTTCAGGTTCCAATAGGCTGCGCGAAGCGTCTCGGGGTTGTAGATGTGGTGCAGGAGCGTCGTGAACCTGAGCTTCCTGTCCTTGATCGCTGCTTGCCGTATCCGTTCGAGCGCACTCTGCACGCTTTGCCGGTCCTGAGTCCGGAGCGTGTTTTGCTCGATCGGATTTCCCTTGGCCGGGCCGCTTCCCTCCATCCCCTCCGCCATCGCCTCGGGCGCGACGTTGTTCGGGGACTTCTCCGGTACTACCGGCCCGTCCGACTTCCTGCGTCCGTTCATCGCCGACGTACATCCTTGGACTTCTCGGCGCGGCCCCCGATGCCATCCACCGTGGGCAGATGCAGGATCTCCCGGTTCCCGTGCGAGGTGTTTCCGTGCATGCGCAGGTTCTCTGACCGCGCGGGGCTCGACGCAGTCTCGCGATGGCGACTGCGTCGATGTGGCCTTCCGCTTGTTCCAACAGCGTCGGCGCCCCGGTCGAGGATTCTTTCGCGGCTCAATGGCTGGCCTGCACGTACCCCTGTCAACGCTTCACGAGCACGGTCGCCCATACCCGCGCATGACTCGGGGCCGGTGTGGCTCGCTATGCCTTCACCGTATGACTCTTTCATTCACAACACCTCGCCGGTTTGACCGGCGCACTGGAACGCTTTCACATGTCGGAGCAGGTGACCGCCAAGCGGCTCTGGGCTGCGCGCACGGCGCGCCGCTTTCCCGTGCTCCTCGAGATGGTGGCCCGCGGCGAGCTTCATCTCAGTGCGATCCATCTGCTGGCCCGGCACCTGACCGCTCAGAACCACGAGCAGGTGCTCGAGCGCGCCAGGCACAAGAGCTCGCGAGAGGTCGAGCGGCTGGTTGCCGAACTGGCGCCGCGACCCGACGCGGCGTCGCGTATTTCCACGATGCCAAGGCGTCGAACGGTGCAGGCGGCGGCAGGCGATCGGCCGATCGCGGCGGCAGGTGATCGGCCGACGGCGGAGCAGGAGTCGATGGACCGGGCCTGG